>JAUIHU010000071.1 GCA_030432175.1 Verrucomicrobiia bacterium
GACCATCCTTAACCGAAGTTAATCGACCAGCTTCGGAGTCATAACCGAATTCTGTCTTTTTCAAAACCACTGCGCCTTCTTTGAGTTCCATTGCAGTTCTTCGATTCAGAGCATCATAAGTGTTCACTACCGAAAAACCATCCAGGCGGCCTCCAGAATATGACTCACTAAGAAGTTGTCCACCTGGACTATAGGACCTGGTAGTCTTAATTCCATTCGAGATGACGTGAGTATTTTGTCCAAGTTTGTTGTAGCCTAGTGTGGATCCCGAGGTTGTCGTTAAGAGTTCGATATCAGCACCAGACGGATAGTCGATCATAAACAAATATCCACCCTTCGTGGTTGGCCCTCCTGACTCGAAGTCATATTTGTAAGTTGTTGTGACATCGGGATCTGTAGTTCCTCCAAAAGTTCTTGATTTAAGGCGTCCGCCATTTGTGTATGAATACTCAATATAATCCCCGTTGGCATACTCTTTCTTATCTAAAGCGCCGTTATACTGGTTGAAAATCCACTCAGTTTCATCACCTGTTCCTGGGGAAGCTGGATTTCCGGAAAACGTTTGATAGGTCCACATCTTGGTTCTTCGCCCTTGGGAATCATATTGGTACTTAACCGGATAGGTTTGAGAACCATATTCAAATATTAACTGTCCTTTTTCATCGTATTTGAAAAAGCGATCGGTTCCATCAGTCAGCTCAACGCTGGTCAACGCGCCAGAGCCATTGGTTGTGTCATAGGTGTTAATTGTCTGAAGCGATGGATTCATTCCAACGCTTGGAAAGATGGTGGTGACGAGTTGATCTGCGTTGTTGTAAGTATAGGTAGTTTGACCATTTCGTGCATCAGTCACGCCAGTAACTCTTCCAAATCCGTCATACGAATAAGTTAATTTTGAGAGCTGGGCTCCAGCAGAATCCTTCCGGGTTATTTCCTTCAAGCGACTGTATACATACTTATTTTCTTCCTGAGTCCCATCTGGGAAAGTGGTCGTTTCCATCCGAACTCCTGAACCTTGATACTCCACCTCATATTCAGTGGGTTCAGAGCTCCCATTGACATAGGACCACTGTTTAAATCCAATTTCTGATGAGGGTTTATCCAAAGTACGGATAGTTTGTTGCATGAGTTCCTCAGAAGAACTGCCAATTACCGAATAAACATTTTGTTTTTCCACGACATAAGTGGGGCCACTTCCATTGTGCTGGTAATCAGCATAAACTGTCTCATATCGAGTGATCCTGTCCAAAGAACCAGCAGCATCATTCCTTGTGCCATTTCCATCGACATCCAAAGTCTCATATTCCAGTTCACCTAGATTATCATATTCATAGATCATTTGAATTCCATCGGGGTCAGAAACCTTTATTCTTTGGTTTTTAGAGTTGTAGGTGGTTACAGTTTCCAAATTAGTGGTTCCGTCTTCATTCAATCGACTTTGAATGATAGCTCGTCCAGCTCCATCATAAACAGTTCTATAGACTTCATTGAGATTAGTTCCTTCGACACGCGTTGTTATTAAAACTTTTCGATCTTTTCCTGAAATAGTCTCAATGACCCATTCCTGATGCATAGGATTTACACCGGATCCTGAAACTTCTTCCAATGATCCATCAGCATAATAGTCTCGTGTGTTCGTGACCGTTCCTTCACTCCAAGGAACAACTTCGACACTGAGGCTTGAGTCGGTTTGGAACGGGTAGGTATTAGTTCCTCCTAGACTATTAACTGATGTTACCATATCCCCAAGTACATTGTAGGTAGCAGTGCTGAGGGTGACAGTGGTTGTTCCATCAGAACGCTCTTCCCTGATTGAATTTCCAACGCTATTTAGCGTCGACTGTAAAGTAATTGTCCCCTCGGAACTGTAATTCATGGTTGTTGTTCGGAGCGGGTACGCATCGTTGTAACTGGTCACAACACCATCAGCATCTGTTTGGGAAGCAAGTCCACAACAATCATAGGATTTCGAGGTAATCGTTCCATCATAGTGTGTAATAGAAGTTGGCCGATTGGAATCATCCAAGGTAAATTCTACTTGATCCACTAGGTTAGAAACCAAATTACCTCCAACGGTAACAACATTATAAGTTTGTTGCCGTTTAAGGCCTCCGTAGTCGTTATAATTCTTTCGATAAATCGTTCCTTCCTCTAAAGCTCCAGAACCTGAATTGAATTTCCCTTCCTCAGAAACTTCAGTGTACCAGTAATTCGTATCGCTCTCGTCTCTCGATACTTTTACTTTAGTTTCGTTGGCATGAATTTGAGAAGTAATTCTTCCTTTAAATGCGCCCGAAGTTGCGTAGGTGACTGTATTGACAATATTATCTGTGTCAGATGAGGAATAAGTTGGATTAGGATCAGGATGCTGAACAGTGGTTACAGAATTAGCTGTGTAGATGTAGAATCGCTTAGAAACAGTTTTCCCCAAAATCGACTCAGTGATTGTCCTTGGGCGAGATTCCTGTGATCCATCATCTCCTGAGTGCCCAGTGTAGTCAAAATAGGTGACTTTACAGAGATTTGCAGTACCGGTCGGGGTTTGATCTTTCCAGGCGGAATATATGGAAGTGACTCGTCTTGATCCACTGCTCTCATAATTGTAATCTTCCCAACCTCCGTTATGGCGTCGAACACTTTCAAGTAGAAAAGGTTCCGTTGATTGATATGAGAAAGTATTTTCTCGAGTTTCTGTCCCGGTCCCGTCAGTAGTTTTAGTCAGGCGGTACACATCAATATTATTGCTTGAGTATTTGGTATATTCATGCTGAATACGTGCGGAAGGGCTGCTTACACTCGAGTCATACCTCAAAACGTGACTAATGGTTTTTCCAGAGGTTGGGCTCGTGTACCAAAACCTTGTTTTAGCAGATGTATCTGTATCTGTTACTTCGACTCCCCCACCGCCTCCCTCATTGATATTAGTGTATTTATAAGTATTCTCAGGATTGATGCCAGTATTTAAGTACTCTTTGATTTGCAATTCATTTCCGCTAACTTTAATGAATTCAAACCTTTTGTATAGTGTGCCTGTAGGAACAAATAAACCGTCACCATCTTTGTTGAACCCACCCGGAACTCGACGATAAATCTTTAGCTCCGCAGTGTTTCCGGCTGATTTTCTGATGTCGATTAAACCACTAAGAGAGTTTACTTGGTAAACATCAACCGTGGAATCTCGAAATCGAACAAATTCTAAATTAGCTAATGGGTTTCCAACTCTGAAATCATTGACTAAAGGATCTGTGTCTGTTGATAGGTCTGCAGAAAAAATAAGATCTCCTGCGGATCGATTATCAAAATCAACCCCAAGTGAGACAGTCGATTGAAAATACTTCAGGTTTGTGGAAGGGTTGTCTCCAGGATCAAGAGGGTTGATTACGGTTAAATCCTTGGTGTTTGTGTTAAACACATCGCCAAAAGTACCAATTTCACAATTTTCAACCTCACAAGAACCGCATGATTGCACAATAACCATGGCCTCATATTCACAACTACCATCCTGCGCGATTATTGTAACCTTCCCGGGCGCATCCCCTGCTTTGAATTTTGCTTTAGAAGTGTTCGCAATTGGCACAATCTCACAACGAGAATCTGGCTCTTCAATACTCCAAACCACATTTGTCGAACCGCCAGGGACAGACAAGTTCAATTCTTCCCCCAAATTCACTTCCGCTATGTCTTGCCAGTCCGGCTTTTCAATAATAATTTCTTGTGTTCCTGCATGTGTTATTTTAACTGTATATACACTAGAACCGTTTCCAACAGGTATATCGTATCCATTAACAGAACCAAAGATTGCAATTGTATTACCTAGGGCATTTTTAAATGTCACTGTATATCCACAACCAGGATCTTTCATAATGATTCCACCTGAATAAAGTTCCTCTTGCGTTAATTCCAATCCATACACTTCTCCTATTTCTAATGTAGTCGAAGAAAAACCCGTAGTTATTTCCGGGTTTGATGTATTTTCGGTCGGGTATGCATAATCATCTGCAACTGATAAACTTAAATCATTAATCTCCAGGACAACCTTCCCTTCGCCAACTGGATTGGCGTGCCCATTACTTCCAAAAACTACTTTATTAAGCTGGAATTGAGCTTCAATAAATTCTTCACCAAATGCGCTACCAGATAATACTGCAGCACATAAGACCAATGCGCTAATAAGTTTTAATTTTTTCACAGAAATTTGTATTTTAACTTATTCAAGATTTGTAAAAACAATTACACTGTTGGAAAAAGTTGCAGTATTTTGCGATTCTTTCCAATCCGTTTCCCCTGAATCCAACACACCGTCTCCGTCGGCGTCTTCGAAAATATCTGCAATCCCATCCCCGTCATGATCGGCCAATGCTAGAAATTCTGCTTCTTCATCAACTGCTGTGTAATAAATCACAGGATCCCAACCTGTTGAATCACATGAATTACTGGCATTCCTATTGACCTGAAAATAGATAATATCTCCGGCAGAGACCTGAACCGGTGAACTTGTTTCCATATCCACTCCAGATGAATTCGCTGGAACAGTCGTCCAGTCCAGCCCTGAAATTACAGAAGAGTTTTTTAGAATTCTAACTTTCACTCCATCTTCGTTTGGGCTCCCACTGCAATAGTTGTTATCTGAAACGCTGCCATTGATCATAATTTCTCCCGCGTAGGGGATTATGAATGATCTTGCTATGTCATGACTCTGACCTGGGTGACCATTGTCGCCCCTTAAAAAACAGAAAGATTCTCCTGAAACCCCACCCCACCAGGAATTCCCTGATTGCCAGGTTAAAAACAAATCACCAGGAAGTCCTTGTAATGTACTTGTGTATTCGTATCGCCAAGGCCCCATGCTTGTGGTGGAGTAACCCTCGGATGCTCTGAAGTAATGATTGGTTGCAGGATAATGATAGCCTATGTCAATTATCGAGTTTTGCTCTTTCTCATTTGTCACACTGGCAGTGAAGTGATACAGCCCTTCATCATCCGCATTACCTGACCCTTCATTAATGAAATCATCTGAAGATTGGTAAAATTTCCCAAATGGTCCTTCTGAGTATTCGAATGTGGCAACTATCACATTCGATGAGCTTGCCCCAATAGTTTGCTGTCCAGATCCAATATAACCATTGTTGGAATGGCTCATATTTGCAAATGTTGTAGAGTTAAAAGTTACATTATCAAAGACATTATTATAAAAATACCAATCACCTGAACCTGTTTGATTAAAACTGACTGACCCTGTGAAAAACAGATTATTCTCAACAAACATATCGCCCGTACCTGATAAGGAAATATCATCCACATTTACAAACAGATTGTTTTTTAATGTTATCACTGAATCGCTGGCTCCTCCAAAGTTAGTTTCGCAATTATAAAATTCACAATTTGTAATAATTAGTGAAGTAGGCGACCAGCTTGTAGTGGTGTGAAGATGCCAAATGCTTCCCGCAGATTTATAAAATTTTGTAAAATTAAAATTTCCTTCTGGCTCATAAGAATATCCGTCCCAAAAGCCCATAAATCTCTCAGTTGTAATACTCTTAGATCCCAATTGCAAATTAGATTCCTGTACATTGTAATAATGAGTAATTACAACAGGATTGTTTATACTTCCTTGACTAAATATTTTGCTTCCTTCAAAAATTCGAATTCCTTCGTAGCCTCCTGTTGCAAGCACAACTCCTGGTAAAATTGTTAGATCACTTGAGTCCAATCTTCGTTGAGTCGAAAGATAATCGATGACCGGGTAATGATAACCTAAATCCACATTCCCAATGTCTCGATCCGCTACCTGCCCCCATGTAGTATCTTCTGTAATGTCTGAGGTGATTTCAACTGGGGCAGAAGTAGTTCTCTTTCTAAGTTCTGCTACCAGGCTGACATCAATGGCATCGGTCCCATCGTCTTTATATGGACTTGTTGCAGGCAAATAGTAGTCTCCTGCTCCAACCGAGTCATACACACCACTGGAAGAACTCAGAATCACCGAATCCGTATTTGAAGGAGAGCCTGTCGCCGTTACTCCTGTTATGATCGAATTGGTTATACTCAAGGAATATGTATCGTATAGCGTTGTTCCTCCATCTACTGTGCAATTGACCAAATTGGCGAATACTCCAGCGCTTGGAACTTGCTCAATTACAGTGGAGCCATTGTCGACCATCAGGCAATTTTCCACATTTAATGTTCCGCCATATTTTGCAATTGGAGTGTCGTTACTGACAAATTGACAATTGATTACATCTAATGTTGATGCCCCAGTACTATCAGATTTTATCCCAATTTCAGCAAAACGGATGTGAAAATTTACTATTTGCGCATTTCCTGAAGTTGAATACCAAATTGCAGCCTCACTGCAATATCCTGAAGGGGATCCGGAGCTACCATTAATTTTTTCCCCAATCGTGTTATCATCTTTTGCAGTGATCAGCACGGGTAAATACGTTTCGGCTTTATTGATTAAACTCCCAATAATGTAGAGGTAAGGTTTTGTTGATGGATTGTACTTAATGACGGTTCCTCCTTCGAAAGTGACCGATCCTATAAATAAAGTATCTGAAGTTACGTAATACGTTTCATTTCCACTAAAAGTAAAATCGCCACCAGTAGAAAGAGTTGTATAGTCCAACACAAAACCTGGCTGCTCGTATGGGGAGTAAGAAGCCAATCGAATGGCTTCCCTCGGCAAAGAGGCCGTTGTGGAAGTGTTTAACTCGGGTAAGATCCTCGACGCTGTCTTTGGAAATTTTTCATTCAGGTTTAGCATTGCTCCAGTGTCTCCTTCCTGGAGGTCGTTCGGGCTCAAGGCATCGGGCAAGGTTTCTAAAATGGAGCGAACGTTGTAATACTCGACTGACTCAATGAGGGCGCTTCGGGCGCCATTGTTAATCCAGCGTTTGCCTACTGGTGAAGATTCTTCAGTGGGAATGATTTCGTTTTGTTTGGCTGTGGCAACTGAGAAGGCTTTTCCACGGGGTAAAATCACATTTCCAAAGTTGAGGCGCTCATCAATCCAATCGGGTTCAGCCATTTGTTGGCGAAGATTGGGGTCAGTAACTTTATCCAGGACCGAGACCTTTTTCCCAGGAGTGGGAGTTTCATAAAACTCGGTCATTACTTCGAGTTTGGTGGATTCGGGGAGAAGCCCAAAGAGTTCGGGCGCGGGTGGGTTTTCGCGAAAGATGATGTCTTGCTCGAGTCCGGAGGTTCGGAAAGTGTAGAGCACATCGGCGTGGATGTTATCAAAGGCGTCTCGATAAATAATTTGGTTGGGTTCGAGTAACTCACCAACGGAGTGGTGAGTGGTGGCCAGGGTCACCATTTGTCCGGAGAGGGAGTCAAAGTAGCTGAGTCCCAGGACTGAAGATTTAAGGACTATGCCCTCGGGAGTATGGATTTCTACGGCTCCACGTTGATTGACATCAGGTTTAAAGAATACCTTTTGTTGGGCCTGGATGGCTTTGGCGCCGATCCGCTCATCCAATTCGATAATGGCCTGGCTCTACTGGCCGAGCTGGGGCTCAGCGTTCCCAGGATACCACCCAACTTTAATCACACCCTGAAAGGAGGGAGGCTGTTTTATTGGTTCAGCCCACTTCAAATCCTGGCTCCACTTGCCGAGCTGGGGCTCAGCGGTCCGGGGGAGCCAGAGGTTACTTGAACGATTTCTAAAACTTAAAGTCCGATGGTGCGAAACGCTTTTAACCCTACCAGATTCAACAACTTTGAAATCGTTAACAAAACAAATTCGTAGATTACAATTGGAAGTGGCATTGTAGGAATACTACGAAGAAACTTGCGAGCTTTTTGTGGATTTGCGCCCGGACCTTGTAGTCGAAATTGCGCTCCATTGATCGGACCAAACACAGCTTTGAACCAGGCTCGAGGGTCGGTAAAAAACAACTTTTTCAAAGGAGGTCGACACCCTATCAAATTTGAAATGTATTCCAGAAATCGAAGGTAGTCTGTGAGGGCCGGGATGCGGGTTGCATCATAGGGAAATTGAGCCAGATCGTCGTTTTCAAACTGAGTGATCATTTGGTTCATCACATCCAGTTGAGGTAATTCGCGTTCTCCTGAAACGAGCAGGGCAAAGTAGCGAGCCTGAAGTTCAGCCATTGGCGGAATAGCTCCGACTGCCGGGCGGACAAATCCAAGCCACGCAATTCGGTTCCCAAGACGAGGAAGCAGCATGCGAGCAAAGAGTTTTCGGGGATTGAATCCTTCAGGGAAGTAGTATTGCAGCGCCGGAGGCAATCCAGGAAATCGTGGAGAATAACCAGTGCAGGTGACAAGATAGTCACACCGGAATTTCGACCCGTCTGAGAAAACGATATGCTCAGGTTCCAACAGATCGATCTTCGGTTTATATAGCGTGCCCAGTTGAGTTATTGCCTTGATGAATGAAACGCTTTTAGTTCCAAATCGGTTCTGCCATGAAGCTCCAACACCATTGTTGTAAGGTCCCTGGGCGCGATTCATCATTTCTGTCGTCTTCAGAATTTCGAGATCATCTGATTTCGGATCTCGATAGAACTTTTCCAGGACCGCTTTAGGCGCCAGCAGACCCGCTTTCCCAAACCATTTAGGCAGCGAATGGTGACATCGGGTTGTATCCATGTCGGTCACCTTTCCTCCAAATTCACGTGGGATCAAATAGCCTGGTCCACGAGTACTGGAAACACAACTTGCTTCAGCTCGCTTTGCCAGTTCGAATGCAATATCGGATCCGGATTCGCCCAAGCCGACAATACAAACCCGTTTTCCTTTGTACTGTTCCAAATCACCCAACTGCTCTGAGTGGATGATCTTGCCCTGAAAGTCTGCGGCTCCGGGGTAATCAGGCATTCTGGGAGAGGAGTGAGCGCCTGTGCAGATAGCCAGATGATCAAACTGGTACTCCTGATTTTCAGCCTGTATCGAACCCTCTGCTGATTGACATTTAGCGACCGTCAATTTCCAGATGCCGTCGCAATCTTCAATTGAGGTCACTTCGGTCTCGAATTCAATGTGTTTTTTTAAATCGAATTCGGCGCTGTAGGCTTCCAGGTAGTTCAGATACCCTTCTTTACTCCAAATGTGGGGAGGGATTAAGTCATCCGGCAAATACGAGCTGAATGCAGTGTTTAAAGATGATCCTGTTAGTCTCAGGAAATCATGAGCGCGTCGGAACACTCCGCCCAGTGACGATTGTTTTTCGAAGCATACGACTTCGTGACCTCGCTCAATCAGTTCTTTTATCATGGCCAGACCTGAGGGTCCGGCGCCGATAATACCAACTCGTTTTCTCATAAAATTCCGTTATGACTCCGCTGGGTTCCCTTTGGAATAGAGTTTGTTCGTTTTTGCCTTGAGGCGGCGTTGATTCATGAACCTGCCAGTCCCAGATCTTTTAGAATGGCATGCGCTGAGTTGTGCCCCGGCGCTCCACTGACATCCCCACCGGGATGTGTTCCGGATCCGCACATATAGAGTTGGTCAACAGGAGTTCGGTACCCCCCGTTCCCAAACAGGCGATTGGCAAAAAGTTGTTGAACGTTGTGATCGGTGTGACGGAAATTTCCATCAGTCATATAGACTCGTTCCGCCAGGTCCTGTGGAGTGTAAATCAACCAATCAATGATAGAATCTTTGAAGTTCGGAGCAAAACGGGTGAAATAATCAATGACCTGTTCGCCTACTTTTTTCCTCAGTTCACTCCAGTCACCCTCTTTAGGCGTCACCGGGGCAAAACGGACCCACATCGAAACACAGTGCTGTCCGGGGGGCGCCAGGCTTGGATCGTAAACGGTAGGAATTTGAACATCAATGATCGGACAGTCGGTTATGTGACCGGCATTGGCATCGGCGAGTGATTTGCGATAAAACTCCAGAGAGGGGCAGATACTGATTTCCGCCAGGCGACGTGGATCCGGATCTGATCCAAGAAATCGTGTTAGGTCTGGCAGTTCACTGACTGCGGCGTGGAATTTTAATGTGACACAACGGGTGGATAATGCGCTGACTTCTTTTTGAGTCGTCTCCGGCAAATGATCGCCATCCAGAAGATTGAGGAAAGTTCTCTTTGGGTCGGCGTTGGAAACCACCATTCTGGATCGAATGATTTGCCCATCGGTAAGTTCCACGCCACACGCTTTTTCGTCTTCAACAAGAATCCGCTTTACCTCAGCGCCGCAGCGAATCTTTGCGCCGAATGATTGAGCCGACCGGGCCATCGCCTGAGTGAGTCCTCCCATGCCACCGATAGCGATCCCTTGATGTTCTGGTTTGTGCAGGGCGCTGGGTTTCGTGGTGGCGTACGAAAACATTGCCCCGGGAATGTCGATTCCATTCATATCAACGACGTGAGAAATGGCCGAAGCCTTCACTTCATCGGAGTCAAAAAACTCATCCAGCAAATCACTCAATGTCCCGTTTAACAATCGATCCAGTAGAGGTTCTTCCGAGGTTCCTTTGACACTATCTTTTAGTTCCTCAATGGTTGGAGGTTCGGTCAGGAAGTATCGATTAAAGAGAACGGCCACTCGCTGCCAAAATTCCTGCCACTTCCGGTATCCTTCGGCATCCCTGGCGGAGAACTTTTCTTCAAGCTCACGACAAGTCGTTTCGAGATCGTAAAGGTAGGAAATTGAGCGTCCGTCGGGGAATGGAAAGAACCGCTTCACTGCCAGTGGCTGAACTTCGTATCCATGCCGTTTGAGTTCAAGTTCCCGAACGACTTTATCCTGAAGTACGTAAACAATATAAGCGCAAACAGAGAAAGAGAATCCAGGAAAGAGTTCCTCCGTAGTAGCGGCGCCTCCTACAATATGTCGGCGTTCGAGTATCAGTACATTCAAACCGGCTTTTGCCAGGTAAGCGCCGCAGACGAGCCCATTATGTCCACCCCCAACGATGATAGCGTCGTAAGCTGGATCTATATCAGTAGTTCGTGCCATTATTTATTTGCTCCGTAAACGATCAATCTCTTTATGAATAGTTTGCTGGAAGAATGTGACGCCTTCCTCATACTCTCTGGCAGTAAAACAAACGCGATAAGCTTTTGATGCTGCCTGCTTTTGTAACGTGCGGCAGACTCCGAAATCTTCCCCAAGGATTTGTTCAATGTCACGGTGCTGATCACTGCTCAAAGGAAATTCTTCCTGCTGTTTCGGGGTTTGATAGCAGGTCAGTTCGATCCGACAATGGTCAGGATCCAGAGCCAGTACCCGATAGAATTGAACTTGGCGCCGGGACACGTGGAAGAACATGTTAGGAAAGATCAGATCAAAAAGATTGGTTCGCCCGTCCGCTTGATAAATGGTGGTAGCGAAATGATTTCCATAAGCTTCGTTCCCAACCTTTTCCGGCATGTCGAGTGATTCAGGATGAATAAACGGAACGTGATAATAGTCGATGAAATTCTCATTAAAAATCTTCCAGTTGAATCGATCTTCAAAAGAGTTTTCAGCGACTTTCTCCAATTGTTCCCATTCCACTGGATACTGCTCCCACCGTTTGACGATTCCATGG
>JAUIHU010000072.1 GCA_030432175.1 Verrucomicrobiia bacterium
AGTGAAGAATCAGATCCTGGCTGATTCATTTCGTCGCCTATCCAGTAATTTTTATTTGCTGGTTCAAATTGGGATTTACGAGGCATTGGATGACTGGAGTCAGATCAACACCCGACCAGTGAAACTGCGGGAGGTGACAGCCGAGCAAATCCAGGCCGTTGCGAAGAAATACCTGACCGAAGAGAATCGGTCTGTGGCGTTGTTTTATCGTAAAGCCGGTGCGGCGCCGATGGACCCGGAGCTGGCGGCGTTGAAAGAGGCGCTGCCTCCACAAATGTTCCAAGGCATCCAGGCTCAATTAAAACAGATTCGAGCAATCCAGGATACTGCGCAGTTACAATCCATTATTCAGCAGGTGGAATCTCAAGCCAGCCAGGCTCCAGCAGAGATTAAGCCCGGAATGGATTATTTCCTGAAAGAGATCAAGGAGCATTTGAATTCTTTGCAGGTTGAGTCCGAAACGGAAGAATAAAAAACAAGCAGAATTCATTCGATTGTCTGAAGCTTAAGTCGATTGTATTATTTTAGGACAGAGTCAGAAGCTGAATTGTCATGAAGATTTTAAAATTTTTATCCATGTTTCGATTTGGATTTGTGTCATTGGGAGTCATGTTGTTGGCTTCTGGAATGGCGGCGGTTGAAGCGCAGGAACTTCCGGAACGACCGGAGCAGATCGAATTTCAACCATTGGAGTTTGATCCGCCGCTGGCAGAAGATTACCGACACGAACTGGAAAACGGTGTTCCAGTTTACATTGCGGAAAGCTCTGAATTTCCGTTGGTGACTGTTAGTTTTATATTTAAAGGCGGAGCTTATTTGGAAAGCGCTGATGAAGTGGGTTTGGCGGCGATTACTGGCCAGATGTTGAGAGAAGGCGGAACCGAAACCATGACTCCGGCCGAAGTGGATGAAAGGCTGGATTTTCTGGCAGCCAACCTTTCAATCGGTGTTGGGGATACCCGTGGCTCAGCATCGCTGAATTGTCTCAAGTTTAATCTGGATGAATCCATGTCCATCATGCTGGAGCTGCTGCGACGTCCGGCGTGGAATGCGGACCGTTTACGACTTGCGAAGGCGGAAGCAATTGAAATGATGAAACAACGTAACGATTCGCCGGATGATATCTTGAATCGTGAATGGGCGGCGCTGATGTGGGGGAGAGATCATTTTGAAGGCCGAGTCGCTACTGAGGGCACGATCCAATCCATCACGCCAGAAACAATGGAAGCCTTCCGAACAAGGTTGTTTCATCCTGGTAACTTGATGATTGGTGTTGTTGGAGATGTGACTCCGGAAGAAATTTTGCCACGTCTGGAGAAAGCCATGGAAGGGTGGGAAATAGGGGCATTATCGGAAGATCCGCCAGCGCCTGAGACATCCATAGCCAAAGGAATTTACGTTATCGAAAAGGACACTCCCCAAGGCAAGGTGAGGTTGGGCTCCAGAGGTGTGACACGAGATCACCCGGATGCGTTGGCTTTGCAGGTGATGAACTATATTTTGGGTGGCAGTGGATTCACCAGTCGCTTGATGAATACGATTCGATCGGACGAAGGTTTGTCCTACGGTGTTTCATCAGCGTTTTCAAATCGGGTGGAGTATCCCGGAGAGTTTCGGACTGGTTTTGCATCAAAGAATTCTACGGTGGCGTTGGCGATTCAACTGGCTCTGAAAGAAATTCGTGGGATGACTGGTGAACTGGTCACCGAGGACGAAATCAAAATTGCCAAGCAATCATTGATTGAAACTTTTCCACGCAACTTCGAATCCAAGTCAGCGATGATCTCGGTTTTCATTAATGATGAAATGACTGACAGGCCGGACGACTTCTGGCAGAATTATCGAGACCGGGTTCAATCCATGACCCGTGAACGCCTCCAGGAAGTCGCTCAAGAACATCTGAAGTCAGACGAGTTTGCCATCATGGTTGTTGGGAAATGGGAAGAAATACAGCCGGGCGACGTGGACGGTCGAGCCAGTATGAATGATTTTGAATCTTATCCAGTTCAGGAATTACCACTGCGTGATCCGCTGACTCAGGAACCGCTGGATTAGGCTGAGTTTCAAAGCATTGCATGAATTTCAAGATCGGGAAAAGATTTCCTGAATCACACTGGTTCCATTTATCTCATGACAAATGTATCATTAAAATGGACGCTGAGCGTATCGGCGCTTTTCGTGGTATTCGCTCCATTGTCGCTGATCTCCAAAAACGTTCCCTGGTATGATCGCACCTGGGTGGGTTTGGAGGTTGGCCCAACCGGGGCTCAGTTTGGTGGAGAGGATGTGCGTCCGGATTACATCTATGCGCATGATTGGAACGGTGAGGAAATTGTTGAACAGTCGGTGGAAGCCGGGGCTGAATACCTGGTGATATGGGCCAGGGATGGAGAGTTTGCTTATTACAATTCTGATGTTATTCCAAAACCTTCCGGCTTTGGATCTAGAGATCCGCTTCAGGAAACCATGGAAGCAGCGGAAAAACATGAGTTGCCGATTATTGCATACTGTGTGGTTCAATACGGATCCAGAGCTTTAAGGGAACATCCCGAGTATGAGATGAAAGGGGCGGATGGCTCCGGGTTGAATCGGGTTTGTTTCAATACGAACTATTGGGATTACCTGAAGCGCGTATTCAAAGAGATCGCAGACTACGGAGTCACCGGATTTCATGTCGATATGCTCGACCAGGGGTTTGGTCCGCCTCACGGTTGTTGGTGTGACAACTGTCGTGAGCTGTTCCAGGAAGAGTATGGTGAACCGATGCCGGAATCAGCCGATTGGTCCAGAGCCTGGGACAAAATGCTGGAGTTTCGTTATTTGACCAGTGATCGGTTCGAGAAAAAGATCACGGATTATATTCGTGGGTTGGATCCGGAGTTGACGGTGGATTTTAATTACCACGGTTATCCACCTTTTTCGTGGGAGGTTGGGCAACGCCCTGTTCTGCATGCCGGGAACGGAGATTTTGTGACCGCTGAAGCCGGGACGTGGGGGTTTGGAGCGTTATCGGGAGGCATGGTTGCCAAGTTCTTGAGCGCAGCGCTTCCTGGAGGGCGTTATCAGGTGGCGATTCAGCGCGGAGTCAGAATGTATCATGATCAGACGACACGTCCTTTGGCTGACATGCGATGGGAGGTCATGTCCTTGTTGTCTCATGGCGCTCAAGTGACGATGATTGACAAGACGGCTTTTGATGGCTGGCTGGATCCGGTTTTTTATGATCGCATTCAAACAATTTTTACTGAGGCGCATGAGAAAAGAGCACACTGGGGACATTCACCGATTGAAGAAGTCGGACTCTATTATTCGCTGAGAAGTCGTGATTGGTATGGCAGGGATCAGGCTGCCGACTACCAACAAGCTTTTCTGGGAGCGGCTCAGATTTTGGTGGAATCACATCGACCATACGGAGTGGTATTGAGTGAAAATGTGAGCCTGGAGAGATTGAAAAAATTTAAAGCGCTTTGGATTCCTAATGCGCCGATTTTATCGGATCGAGAAATCGAGTTGTTTCATGAATATGCCAAATTGGGAGGCTCCATCATTGCCACGGGATTGACTGGGTCACGCGGACCTTTTGGCGACTGGGAACCTTCAGCAGGGTGGCAAGATTTAATCGGGGGTAGAATTACGCGTGAACTCAACGAGGACGACAATCATTGGAGATTTACCCGTGAGCTAATGGGACCATCGAAGATTTGGTCCAATGATATCCTGCTGCGTTGGCCTTTTTTGGTACGATCACCGGCCTTGCAACTGCAAACCGAAAACGCGCGAAGTGTTGGAGAGATTTTAGCGCCGCACCGAACAGTTCTTCAGCAATTAGGCAAGCATGGAACAGAATGGCCGATGAGCGCTGATAGAGGTCAGGTGGTTGGTCCGGCTGCTTTGATAAATCAGGTTGGAGAAGGTGTGATCGTGACGTTGGCGACGGCGCCTGGATTTGCTTATGCGGGGGACTGGGCGTTGCCGGAGCATCGGCGCTTGATGAGGAACATATTGGATGATCTGGTTCGCGATTCTGATTTAAAAATTGAAGCCCCTTCCTACGTTGAATCCATTCCAACAATCGATCCAACCACAGGAGACATACGGGTACATTGGCTTCCGTACGCGATTCCGGGACGACCCACTCCCTCCACTGGCAGACCGAAACTTCAACCTCATTGGATGGACACAACTCCGCCATTTGAAGCCGTGATTCAACTTCAAGATCCAAACCGTTTCCAAACAATCGAAGCGTTTCATCCGGAAACTCAAGTGCGAGTCGAAGGGGATAAGATTAAAATTCGAATCAGCGCTGGGCACGAAGTTTTGCTTCTTAAGCAACCGTGAAGGAGAAATTGAAAGTGACTGATGGGCATCTGAGAGGTGAGTTAAGGGCCGGTAATGAAGAGCATACTCCGAGAAGGGCTCTTTGAATAACAGAATACGTTCCAGGGAGATATGAGGATGGAATTTGGGTGTCAAAGATTTTGTTAGTCATTGACGGAATTGATGTCGCTGTTTAGGTGGCGCAACTCCTACAGAGTTGTGGAAATTTTGGCGCTTTACCCAGGGTAGCGCTGAGCGCGCAACCCTGGGCTGTGCTCCGGAATCCCGTTGGGATTCAGTTCACAAAATCTTTGACACCCAGAATTTGAGCGATCAAGAAGGGCGGCTGTTTCCTGGTTCATCCTGCTTCGAATGCTGGCTCCACTCGCCGAGCTGGGGCTCAGCGGTCCAAGGTCGCCCCCACAGGAGCGGGGGGGTTCTTACCCCCGTCTGCCGCCCAACACGGGCGGAAGGAATGCCTTGACACCCAAAAATTGAACCTGATCCGCTCAACCGATCCACTGTCCCTGACTGACCATTCAATAATACTCTTCGACTCTTTAAATATTTGGGTTCAGCAAAACGAGGTCATTATTGTGGTGGCTGAGAGCGAATTTGAACCAGCATTTCCAAGGATGATGTTTGGGTGTCAAACTTTCTGTTTAGGAAAATGACTGATCTGTTTTTGCGAGGAGAATATGGAGAACCCAGACGGAACATCATGGGGTATTTCATAGAATATGCGCGGTTGTTAATCCAGAACAAACCACCGCCCCTATTTGCAGGGAGGGATGGAGCCTCTACCTGGGGGAACGTAGCTCCTGCTACGTTATCTCCGTCATCTTGGGGGAACACGGCTCCTGCTCCGTCCTTGAATGAGCAAATCCTGTCTTTAGAATCCGTGAGTGTAACGCAGCTGGAGCTACGTTCTCCTCTACTTTTCGTGGAGCCTCACAGGAGCGTTTTTTGGGGGGCAAAGAATTTCATTCTTGTCTGCGAATTAAGGGATTTTTCTGAGAGCAAGACGAAAGCCCACAACAGAATCTTTAAAAGTAGGATTGTCCCAGTCGCGCATAGCTGAACGGCAATTTCTCGCTACATAGTTCCATGATCCTCCGCGAGATATTTTCAACGAGCCCGAATCTGGGCCGGTGGGATCTGTGACTGGCTCAGTTGAATAATCACCATACCAATCGTAACACCATTCCCGGACATTTCCATGCATGTCATAGAAACCCCATGCATTCGGGTCATAACTTCTGACCTCGACTGTCTGACCTATCCAAGGCCCAGCGGGAGCTCCCCCATAAGGGAATTCTCCATGAAAATTTGCCTGTGTTGAATTTAAAGAGTCCCCAAAATAAAACACTGTGGTTGTCTTTGCTCTACAAGCATATTCCCATTGCGACTCTAGTGGTAATGAGTATTCATATTCATCAGGCAATCGGCCAGCATCTTGTTCTTGCTGGGATAAAATTTCACAAAAATTCATCGCATCTTCCCAAGAGACCTTTTCGACCGGAGCCGCATCTCCAATTTCATTGAATGTACTGGGATTCTCTCCCATTAAGGCTTCCCATTGTTTTTGAGTCACTTCGGTTTCACCCAACCAAAAACCCTCGGTTAATGTTACCTGATGCTGGAATTCATCAGTGTCTCTTTGGAACTCATTCAAAGGACTCCCCATAATGAAAGCTCCTGGCTCCACCCAGATCATTTGAATTGCAGTGTTTTCTGGAAGAACGCCACCGTAATCAATCTTGAAATTTTCACCAGGTAAAGGCGAGGTACCTGGTTTGAAAGTTGACAGCTTAAATAGCTTCATCTCATTGCTGGGTTCAATTTCGAGGTGAAAATTGCCGTCGTTTTCCACTTTTAGCGGATGTAATTCGGTTCTCCAATTTAAAGTCTCAGCTGCGCTTTCAAGCCAATAATCCACGCCCTCAAAAAGTCGCATGATGAGTTTAGTTTTTTGTGACTCATCTATCTCAATACTCAGATCTGGATCGGGAGGGTTTATTTTGAGGACTGTGTTTTGAGAATAATTGGCTCCAGGGTTCGCTATTTGAATTCTGGAAACCATGCCATGGTTCATGACTGGTTCCAGCTCCGCGCCATTGCCCGAGTCATCCTCAACAATAATAACGGGCGTTGAATCATAACCTCCTCCCGACTGAAGAACTTCGGCCCCGACAATAAAACCGTTCACAATTGTTGGTTTAGCTATGGCTCGATTGGTTGGAGGGGAAATGATGAGCTCAACCTCGTCAGGATAAACCCTTCCTGGGTTCATAATTTCTAACTTTTGAACAGCTCCATTCTTTACGACTGCTTTTATTAAGGCTCCGGACCCTTTAGAGGAATTTACCCATACTTCGGGGGATGTGACATATCCCGCCCCGCCATTTACTACCTCAGCCTCGACTAAAAATTTATTAACGATACGTGCTGTGGCTGTAGCTTGGATATAAGAGGTTTCATGCTGAACAGGTTGCGAAATGCAAACCATTGTTGAGCAAAACAAAAGGGAACCAATCATAAAGGAAAACAATGAATACTTCATGGAATTTTAAGATTTAATGCTAATCAAGCGGCTTTGTGATAGGACTATTATTTGACACCCAAAGCATATTCACTATGCAGCTTTATGATCCTTCGTGCAGTTCTGGGTGTTGTAGCTTTGTCAAAGATTTATGATCCTTCCTTCCTTCGGATCATAGCTGCATTTGGCCAAGTTTCCCTCGATCAACTTCTGAATGGCTTCTTCAATGATGGGTAAGGGCAAAAGAAACCATTCTCGTGGCTCGACATCGAATCCAAAGCGATCTTTGAGCTGAAGATCCAGTCGCGCCTGATCGAAGAATTTATGCAACAGTTTTTCCAACCGATTGAGATCCAGGTTGGAAACTTTGTAGGTTTCTACAATCTCAACCTCGGCCAGGAGATAGGTCGGATCTTTCGCTGCGTTGGCAATGCGTCTTTTCACTTCTCCTTTTGTGATGCCGATCTTGTGAATGACCTTTCGGTTTTCGGCAATGAATGGATGTTCTGATTTGCTCCTCAAAACATAGATGAATCCCACTGACTGGTCGTCTTCTTCTTCCAGATTGGAGAAGAGTGGCCCCAGGCTCGGATTAGTGATGTAACGACTTTTGTCGTCTTTATACAGGGCGGTCTCCAGAGAATGCTTCAACAGGTTGCTTTCTGTGGCGTTCTCATAGACCACCCAAAGCCTACGATCCATTTTCCCGTTCGGCTTTTGGAACTCTTCGCCGACTTCGGACACGTAGAGCATTTGACCGAATATGATGAAAAAGTCTCCCTTCTTGATGTTGGGATTACTTTCAAATCTGCAGATCCTCCGCTTTCCGGAATCAATGTCTCTTTTGACTTGATCAAAGAGTGGCTTGAACAAGCTAAACTTTTTGCAAGCAGTTCGATGCGCTATTTCCTCGGCCGCTAGTTTTTCCTGACTGGATCGAACGTGCTTGAGTTGTGTGAGGTCGTCGGTGTTGGTTTGCTCCACGCCCAATGCTTCCAGTAGTTCTTCGTCAGTGGCTGCTTCTTCGTTCAGGTCCGGTTCTTCCCCATGAGCCAAGGATGTAAGTAATCCTTGGGTGTCAATGTCTTTGAGCGTTTCGCGACATTCTTTCAGGGTGCGCAGGCGATCCAGACGAACGGCATAGAGTCGTTCGAAAATGTCTCGATCTTCCCCATGTTGAGGTAGTCGACCGTTTTGTTCGACAAATCTTTCGATCTCTTCGAATCCAGCAATGATGCGCTGTTCCAAGGGTGTTCGAGCTGCTTTTTTTTCGGGGGTGGTATCTACTCCCAATTCTCCCAGCAGGTCGAAATCTTCTTTGCTGATTTGTTGTTTACCCATGCTGTTCCTCCTTCACTTTTCGCAGCATGAAAGCCACTCCCTCTGCCATCCGCTTTTCCCACGGATCTGGAGATGTCAATGATGGTAAACGGTTTTTCTCTTTTTTAAATTGAAGGGCTCGCTTTGCAAGTTCTCGGGCTTCATCAATGGACAGGCTGACTTTCTTCGTTTCGATGATTTCTTTGATTCGTTTCAATCGCTCCGGTTCCATGGTTTTGGCCAGTATGGAGTAGGCTTCGCCAAATGGATTGATCTTGTCAATCAAGTCAATGTCGAGGGTCTTCACGTCCATCGCATATTTTCGGATCCCATCCAGAAATGCGGTGTTCGAACTCGGGATATCGTCCCCTTTGTCCAGGATGTTTTCTTTTGCTTTCTGGATCATATTGAGCGCGGTAACTGCGTGTTGTCGAACGGCTTCCTGGTCGCCGTCATCCAGATCCGGATATTTGTCTTTGATGATCTTACCCATGCGGACCTGGGTCAATTCTTCTGGAACCAGCTCCTCATCAAACATGCCGCGCTCCACGGCGTTCTTGTCCTGCACAAAAGCTGTAATGACTTCATTCAGGTCTTCCTGGCAAATCCGCTTCGCCTGCTCACTTTTCGGTTCGGTTAACCCGTTGATTTCCAATTGAATTTTCCCTGTCTTTTCATTGTAACCAATGTTCGGCTCATTCAATAGAAAACCTTTCTCGCCGTAATCGAATCCTTCAGTAGGCTGGTTGTCTGGTCGCTTCGGTCGGAATTCGAATCGAGGGGCCAGGACTTGTTCCATAAGCAGGCTGGCTGCAATCGCTTTGAGCGTATCATTCACGGCATCCACCACAGCTTCTTCCGATGCATCCGGCTCGGCAATCAGATTGGTGAACCGGGCTTTTGTTTTGTTTGGAGCGTCACGAGTGGCCCGCCCAATGATCTGGACAATCTCTGTGAGGCTGGAGCGGTAGCCGACAGTCAAGGCATGCTCACACCAGATCCAGTCAAAACCTTCCTTGGCCATTCCCAACGCGATGATGATATCCACATGATCCCGGTTGTTCTTTTGAGCCGGATCTTTCAATGAAGCAGAAACCCGATCACGTCGGGAAGGATCATCATCCACCAGATCAGCAATTCTCAGAATTCGACCTTCGGCTGTTTTTACTAATTGGAAACCAGTTGCCGGATCAGCTCCCTGCCATTCCCCAAGCTCCTCCAGGATGTGCTCGACTTCCCGGATCTTGTCCTTGGTGCTTTCCCGCGAGTTCACACTTGGGATATGCACGATCGTTTTCTCGTTTGGATCCAGCGTCTGCAAAATCTCATCCGAATAGCGTCCGGTGTAGAAATAATAGCCAATATCGAGCTGCTTCAAATATTCATAACCGTTCAGCTGCTCATAGTAAGTGTAAGTAACCGTTTCGAACTTGCCTTCGTCCTCGGGATGCAACACAGCTTCAGCGTCGCCACGAAAATAAGATCCGGTCATGGCAACGATATGTGTTTTGTCACGGTTAATGAAGTCGCCCAAATGGACACCCAGCCTGTTATCTGGATTAGCCGACACATGATGAAATTCATCGACAGCAATCAAACGATCATCAAAGGCTTCCAGACCAAACTTATCGACGGCAAAGCGGAAGGTGGCATGAGTGCAGACCAGAGCCTTGGAGTCACCATCGAGAAAAGTCTTCACCGCGTTGACTTTGCCACCATCGGTTCCAGGAGCGTTGCAAAGATTCCATTGAGGCTCGACTTCCCAATCAGCCCAAAAGCCAAACTTTGTGAGAGGTTCGTTGTGGAAGCTGGAGCCAATGGATTTTTCCGGAACAACAATAATGGCCTGCTTCAGTCCCTGGTTGTGGAGCTTATCGAGCGCAATAAACATCAAAGCGCGGCTTTTCCCGGAGGCTGGAGGCGATTTGATCAATAAGTATTGTTCCCCTCGCTTTTGGTATGCCCGTTCCTGCATCGGTCGCATGCCCAATTCATTGGCAGCTGCTGATGTGCCTTTCTGCGCGTAGGTGACGGATATGGATGGAACGGATTTGGAGGCGGTCATACTTGGTTGCTTATGATCTTAAAGAGAAATCAATGTCTTATTCTTGTGAAGGATGGTTTCACGATAATAAGAAATTCATTATTATCGCGAATTACACTTTTCCCGCTCCCTTCTCTGCGGTCATTTTCGTGTAAAGCTCGAAGAGCTTTTCCAGCCGTTCGGTGTCGTTCTTGAAGCGCCGCCCAATGTAAATGCGCTCCAGGACTTCGTCGTTGCGGTCGTGGGCTTGCCTCAGGTTTTCCGGCATTTTCTCAGGATCATAGAGTTCGGCTATGGTCGCCGGGAAATGAGCTTCTCGCGCAAGCAGGATTTCTTCAGCGCAGCGGGTGAGATCGGCTTTGTTGGTTTCGGTCAGCTTGGGAACCGGGAAGGTGTTCCAACCGAGAGTATTGGAATAACGTAGCCGGGTTTCAAGTTGCCCGCAGACTGTGGCGATCCAGACTAGGTGGAGTTTGGAAGCGATTAAAGCCATGTTCCAAAGGGGGGCGTCGTACAGGGCGAAGGCTTGATCTTGAACAATAGAGCCCTTAGAAAGCAATCCAACGGGAAGAAAAGGACGTTGTTCTGAACTAACTCTCGGGACAACTATAGAATGATGATTTGCGACATACCTATCCCTAAACCTATAGGGCGTTAAAGCTAATTTCTGAGCTGATTTATCTTGCGTCGCTGCAGATCTAGATTTTCGAACTGCTTCAAGTCTTGATGAAATAGCTGGAATCCGCTTTGCAACTGGTAATTCTTTGTCACTAATCCACAAGCAAGCTCTAGGCACAGCAGAAATAAACTCTTTCGAGCCATAAAGTGGACGGATAAAAGCAGCGGTATCTGGACATTGCTCAATCATTTTTTCAGCCTCATATGATGTAAAAATCAAATCTGCTCCATAGTAAGGATGATTCCCGAACTGCATAATTGATCTCTCCGAATGTGGGCGAGAGTTTGGCCTAATAAAAACATTTGCAGATGCAACTAAATATCCGTTTATGTTTTCAACGTCTTTTACCACCGCTGATTCTTGGTTCTCTGCTAATGAACAGAGCTTCCTATACTTGTTCGGCTGCTTGGAAAGGCCAACTATGATTACAGTTACCCCAGCATTGTGGCTTGCAAGGTTCGCCCATTTAAAATTTGTATGAGCAAAGGCAATTTCATGCTTGGTTTCAAAAATTAAAGGCCAGAGGATTGGTACTTGTTGCCCTTGGCAAATAGAATTTGTGGATACAAAAGCAGCGGCGCTGGTTGTTTGATT
>JAUIHU010000073.1 GCA_030432175.1 Verrucomicrobiia bacterium
GAGTGAGGCTTTGCTGGCTCGGCCTGAACTGGAAAAAGTGCGAGCGCAGGTAGAGGCTTCCGGGTTGAAGTTGGAAGATGCCAAGCGGGCATACCTGCCGAGGCTGGATGGCGTTGGGCGGGTTTATTGGGACGATGCAGGAATGCGTTATGAGCGAGAGAACTGGTGGGTGGGTTTGACATTGAGCTGGGATTTGTTTGATGGCGGGAAACGAGGGGCGGATCGAAAACTGGCTCAAGCGCTGGCGGAAGAAATGCGACATGCGGACCGGAAGTTGACGCTGGCTGTGGAAGCGGATGTTGAGCGTGCGTTCTATCAGTTGAAAGAGGCTCAAGCTCAAGTGGACGTTGCGCGTCAGGGATTATCTCATGCGGAAAAAGTGTATTCGATGATTGAGGTGAGCTACAGGAATGGAAGCGCAACCGTGACTCGTTTTCTGGAAGTGGAACAGTCATTACTGAGGGCAAGAATGCAATCGATCGTGGCTAGTTTTGATTTACAACAGGCAGAAATTTCTTTGCTGAGGGCGATTGGAAGATGGGCGGACCCATCTCAATGGCCAGACTGGAATTATTGGAATGTGTCCTCAGTTGACCCTGAATTGAAATCGGAAGATGAAACAGAAAACTAACCACTTGAATCCAATGCAACGGATAGCTGGAGAGTTCAGCGGGATGAAACAATTCGGATCCATTTTATGCCGAAAGGGCAGGGCATGGGTGACTCTGTCGGTGGTGTGGATCGTGTTGTTTGCCGGTTGCTCAAAAAAGAGCGTCCAGATTGAAGCGCCGAAAACGCAGGTTCCAGATTTTACTCAGACACAAACTCTAAGCGCTGAAAGGCAACCCGATTGGTACGAAGGTGTGGGAGTGATTTCTCCGGTTGAAAAAGCATTGGTTACGGCGCGGGTTCCAGGGCAAGTGGTGGAGATCCTTCTGGACGAGGGAGCTGAAGCGGCTCAGGGAGAGGTTTTACTCAGGCTGGATGATCGAGATGCGGTTTCCAGAGTGACTCAGGCACAACAGGGATTATCGGCTGCGGAGGCGGCCTTGGAGGAGGCTCGACTCAACCTGGAACGTGTCCGGAAGTTACATCAGAAATCTGCGGCTACGGACGCCATGCAGGAAACAGCTCAGTCTGCCTTTCTTCAAGCTGAGGCTGGTTTGGGTGCAGCGGAAGGACGTCTTTCTGAAGCGGAAACTTATTTGTCCTATCATGAAATCACCGCGCCATTTGATGGAGTCTTGTCGAAACGCTGGGTGAAGTCCGGTGATATGGCCTGGCCTGGGAAACCGCTGGCAGAAGTATATGATCCTTCCGTGATGGAAATCATGATGCGGCTACCGGAGCGGTTGAAAGCATTGGCTCGTAAGGTGGATGTGATGAAATTTTCTGTGCCTTCCATCGACTGGCAGGGGGAAAGTTCTGAGCTGGAAATCTTACCAGCTGTGGATCCGGAGTCGCGGACGTTTGTTCTTAAAATGAAACTCCCTGAGAATTCGGATCTGGCTTCGGGTTTGTTTGCTAAAGGTAGGTTGCAAACTGGTGAACGTTCGGTGTTGAAAACGCCTGCGGCAGCCGTCTCGCGAGTCGGGCAACTGCCCATGGTGTGGGCTCAGAATGCGTCAGGGAATTGGGGTAAACGCTGGGTGACTTTGGGGCGTAACGACAGGACTCATGTGGAAATACTGTCCGGACTGGAGTCGGGTGAAACGATTGGCTGGGTGGAATAGGTGATCCATGTATAGCGACTGACGAGACATCCTGACGTCCACTGAATTGACTTACAGAGATCGAGAATGAACACAGATCCGAATCCACTACCCGAGTCCGATGATTCACCTGTACGAGGTTGGGCTGCCCGTGTCGCGGGAGTCTTCCTGGAAGGGAAGTTGTCGATTTTGTTTATCGTTGCAGCCATGTGTCTGGGAGCGCTGGCCATCGTTGCAACACCGCGTGAAGAAGAGCCGCAGATTGTCGTTCCAATAGCGGATATATTTGTCCAATACCCTGGAGCTGAACCGGAAGAAGTGGAGCGTTTGGTGGCGACTCCTCTGGAACGTTTGCTCTGGCAGATTGATGGCGTGGAGTATGTTTATTCTACTTCTCAGCGTGGCATGGCTGTGGTGACGGCTCGCTTTTATGTGGGAGAGGATCGAGAGCGTTCCTGGGTGAAATTGCACAACAAGATTTCCTCCAACATCGACCAGGTCCCGGCGGGTGTGACTGGCTGGGTGGTGCGGCCGATTGAGATTGATGACGTGCCCATTGTTACATTGACGATGCACGGGGAAGGGTTTGATGACGCGGCTCTGCGTAGGATCGCTGAGGAAGCGCAGTCAAGATTGGATCAGGTCCGCGATGTATCGAAAACAAGACTGGTTGGAGGGCGCAGGCGACAGGCGCGAGTGGAGATGGACCCGCAGGAACTTGCCGCTCGCGGAGTGTCATTGGTTGAAGTGGAACAAGCGTTGCGTAGCGCCGGCTCCAGAGTAGAGGCTGGACCGCTGATACAGTCCAATCAAAGCCTGGATGTGGTGGCTGGACCTTTTCTGCAGACGGTTGAGGATTTGAATTCACTGATCCTGAATACGGATCCAGAAGCTTTGGGGGTTACTTATTTGAAGGACGTTGCCAAAGTGATCTTGGGGCCTGCCGAGCCGGATTCTTATACCAGAATTTCTGTTCGTACCGAGGATGGTTCAGACCATGTTCAATCTCGTCCGGCAGTCACGATAGGCGTCGCGAAGAAGAAGGGAGTCAACGCGGTTCGTGTGGCTGAGAATGTGATTGAGCGGATGCGTGAACTACAAGCGGAGGTTCTTCCTGATGGATTGGAAGTACGTGTGACCCGAAATTATGGAGAGACCGCGGATGCTAAGGTGAACGAACTGCTGTCTTCTTTGGGCTTCGCCATGCTGATCGTTGTGGGTTTGTTGATGTTTGCTTTGGGTTGGCGTGAGGGACTGGTCGTGGCGCTGGCTGTGCCACTGAGCTTTGCTTTGGCGCTCTTTGTTAATTACACGCTGGGTTATACGATTAATCGCGTGACTTTGTTTGCTCTGATTCTGACTTTGGGGCTGGTCGTGGATGATCCGATTACCAATGTCGATAATATCGAACGGCATCTCAGAAGGCGAAGGAAGGATCCTAAAAAAGCGACGCTGGAAGCTGTTCAGGAAGTCGCGACACCTGTCGTGATGTCGACACTAACGGTCATGGTGTCGTTCCTGCCTATGTTTTTCATCACAGGGATGATGGGGCCCTACATGCAGCCAATGGCATCCAACGTTCCAATTACTGTGACATTCTCCACACTGGCAGCGTTGACCGTCACACCTTGGGCGGCGTTTCATTTGCTGAAAGGTAAGTTTGGAAATCGTCAACAATCCGAATCTGCAGGTTCCTCATCGGCTTCGGATGAAAAGAAAATTGCCGCCGAGAAAGGGAAACTGAGAAGCGTTTATCGCTGGGCTCTGAAACCGCTGTTGCAGTCGAAATGGAAACGTTACGCCATGTTGGGCGTGGTTGTGTTGGGATTGATGTTTTCAGGAGTTCTGGTGGTTCTGCGTTGGGTTCCGATGAAAATGTTGCCATTCGACAACAAGAACGAACTTCAGTTGGTCATTGATTTTCCCGAAGGAACACCTTTGGAAAAAACGGATGCCGGACTGCGTGAATTTGAAGACTATCTGTGGACCGTTCCGGAGGTGGTGGATTTTGAAACTTATACCGGTGTTCCGAGTCCGATTGATTTCAACGGTATGGTTCGGCATTACTACTTTCGCACCGAGCCGCATCTGGGAGAGATTCGAATCAATCTGGCTCCGAAAGAAGAACGTGATTTTCAAAGTCGCGAGATAGCGTTGCGCATCCGGAATGATTTAGAAGCCATAGCAGAGCGATTGGGAGTGGAACTGGCTATTGTGGAATCACCACCTGGACCTCCGGTGATTTCCACCGTGGTCGCTGAGATCTATGGAGAGCCGAATCAAGGCTATGAAGACCTCACTGACGCTTCAGAAACTGTGCGGCGGTGGCTAAAGCAGGAGCCGGGTGTGGTGGATATTCAATCCACAGTCGAGACACCTAGAGATCGGTGGGAGTTTGAATTGGATCGGGAGAAAGCGGGGTTGCATGGGATCACAGATGGGGTGGTGACAAGAACATTGGAACTGGCTCTGAACGGGGGAGTTGTTGGAACGTTGAATCAGGCGAATGAGCGCCATCCTCTCAAAATTGAACTGATTGTAGCGCGAGAAAAACGGTCTGCTATTGTGGATCTTGAAGCGTTGACGGTTTCGACAGCGCAAGGAACGCAAATCGAACTGGCTGAGATTGGCTCTTTTAAACGGGTTCCAGAATCGCAGCCTATCTATCATAAAAATCTGGAGCGAGTGGTTTATGTCATGGCTGAAATGGCCGGGCGCGCTCCAGGAGAAGCGATCCTGGACCTGGGAGGGACCATGGAGTCTGATCCGGCTCCCGATGGTATTCGCATCAATTGGGCAGGCGAAGGGGAGTGGTTCATCACGATACGGGTGTTTCGAGATCTGGGGCTGGCATTTGGCGCTGCGATGATTGGGATTTACATATTGCTGGTTCTGCAAACCCAATCCTTTGTCATGCCGATGGTCATTATGAGTGCGATACCTTTGACAGCCATTGGCGTGATGCCGGGATTCTGGATATTGAATTTGATCATGGATCGCCCGGTTGGTGGATTTGACAATCCGGTCTTTTTCACTGCGACAGCCATGATTGGGATGATTGCTTTGGGGGGGATAGTTGTACGAAACTCCATTGTATTGATTGAGTTTATTCAGGAATCGATCAAATCCGGAGTCTCCATTCAGGAATCCATTCTCGAAAGCGGAGCCGTTCGGATGCGGCCAATTTTGCTGACTGCAGCCACTACGGCCTTGGGAGCCTGGCCGATTACGCTGGATCCAATATTTTCAGGACTTGCCTGGGCTTTGATATTTGGGTTGTTTGCTTCAACAGCGTTCACACTCATCGTCGTGCCGACATTATACGGGATGATTTATGGAGGGGCTGATTAAAGGAGGGTGGCTCCCCGGGAACGCTGAGCCCCAGCTCGGCGAGTGGAGCCAGCATTCCTTCACGGGTGTGATTAGAGGGTGACGTCCCAGAATGCTGAGCCCCAGCGCCAACGGTGCGACACATACCAGCCTGGTCTTGGAAATTTTCATGCCACCCTTCTTTAACCGTACCCCCATCATTCAGGGATTGGATTTCAGAATTGCCAACTATTAATAAAGTTGTCATATTAGCATCCCAGAAACATTTTTAACCAATTAACTTAAGTAATCTTGTAAGTTTACTTACCTATAGGCGTTTGGTTAAACAATGTTTATTATTGAGGTTCAAACCCTTACGCAGCTCAATTGAAATAATTAACACCGAATTGTTCCCAACCCAGGACTCTCATGAATGTCCCATTAAATACCACTTATGAGATACTGAACAAGTCGCTGGATGCGGTGCTGGTAGCAGATTTGAGCGGAACTATTCGTTATTTTAATGATGCTGCTTCGCAGATGTTTGGTTTGGACAGAAGCAAAATGGATGAGGCGGGGATCCCGATTCAGGAAATAATTCCTCCAAGACTTCGAGAGCATCACGCAAATGCCTTTCACAATTACATTCGGGGCAAAGGAGGGCAATTATTGGACCAGCGAATCGAGATGGTTGGTTTGAGGGGTGGGCGAGAGGAATTTCCGATTGAATTGCAGATTTCACGTATCGAACTTGATGGGAGCCCTGCGCTAACTGCATTTATCAGAGATCTCTCGGCGTGGCACGGCATGCGTCAGGCGCTGGAGGAGAGTGAGAATAAGTTCCGGGAATTTGCTGAACATATCTCAGATGTAGTCTGGATGACAGAGTTAATGCCGGAGCGAGTCGTCTATGTAAATTCTGCATTTGAAAAGATATGGGGGATAAAGAAAGAGAATCTGTATGAAAATCCGAGAATTTGGACAGGCAGAATCCATGAAGACGACATTGGCCGTGTCCAGAGCTCTTTTGAAAAGATGGTCAAGGGAGTGGAGCCTGAGTTCAACGAAGAGTATCGCGTACTGGGGAAAGATGGTCAGATCAGTTGGATTCATGATATCGGGCATTTGATAGGGGTAAAAAATTCAGGCAAACCCCTGGTGGCCGGAATTGCCAGAGATATTACTGAAAAGAAAGAGGCTGAGGAGGAGCGTAAATCCCTTGAACATCATCTGGGGCGGGTTCAGAAAATGGAAGCGATTGGGAATCTGGCGAGCGGAATTGCTCATGATTTCAATAATCTACTGACGCCCATTATTGGACTTTCTGAACTGGCGCTGGCGATTGCAGGGGAAGAGAGCGAACTGCAGGGAAGTTTGGAACAAATCCTGGAGGCAGGCAACCGCGCTAAGGAACTGGCTCAGCAAATCCTTTCTTTCACCCGAATGCCAGAGGGTTCGTTGCAACCAGTGCGTATCAGGAATGTGATCTTGGAGGCGATCAAGTTGCTGAAGTCAGGGTTATCTTCTCAAATAGATTTCCGGACGGAATTTCGCACTGAGCGGGATGTTATTCTGGCGGACTCTGGAAAGTTGCATCAAGTGATTATGAACCTGGGAGCCAACGCCGGCTATGCAATGATGGAATCTGGAGGGGTCCTTGAATTTGTGATTGATTTCGAAAAATCGGGAACCAGGAAAAATCCACGATTACCAGATAATCTCAGTGACGGACACTATGTCAGGTTAGATGTAAAAGACACAGGTGTTGGGATTCCGGACGACATTAAATCTCGAATCTTTGAGCCATTTTTTACCACCAAAGAGAGTGGGAAAGGCACCGGTTTGGGATTGGCTCAAGTGTATGGAATTGTCAATGGAATGGGGGGAGCCATACTGGTAGATTCTCAGATCGGGACAGGGACTTGTTTTTCATTATTCTTCCCGGTTTGCGAATCTGTCGAAAAATCAGACTCCAAATCTTCTTCCCAAATTACCCAAGGAACTGGGCGAGTATTGGTTGTTGATGATGAAGAAGTGGTCTTGCAAGTCGTGCAGGAGCGTCTGAAACGGGCGGGATATCAAGTGGTCACCCGTAGTCTGGGAGATGCTGCCTATCGCTTGATTCAGAATAATCCGGAAGATTTCGACCTGGTTATCACCGATTATAATATGCTTGGGATGAATGGGCTCATCTTGACTTCTGAGATCAAAAAGTTGCGTCCTGATTTACCAGTTTTCCTTTATACTGGAAATATTACCATTCTGGACCCGGAACTGTGCCGTCGTATGGGAGTCAATGAAGTCATCAACAAACCAATTGATTTCGCCCACCTCACTCAGTTGATGTCTCAATGGCTTGAGAACAGGTCGGGGCCATCCGGGTATTTCAGCATTTGAACAACCTGCAATGATTCAGGTTGGAATCTTCAGTCAACCAACCCCTTCAGCGCCCAGCCAATCCAATATGACAAACCAGCTGCCGCTCCTCCCATGGCGAGCGTTTCCAATCCACTGGACCACCAGGATTGAATGACATAGCGACTTTTTGCCGCGCCCACTGCGAAAAAAGCTGCGCTGGTTAATGCTGAACTCCAAAGAAACGGGCGATCAATCAAACCAGGAAATGTCCAGTTAAGGAGGAAAGATCCCAGAGGAGCGAGGCCAATCAGGACAAACGCAATAAAAGTTGTCAGCGCTGCTTTCCAGGGTTTTGAGGGATTCTCTGGTAGTCCCAATTCCTCATGAAGCATGGTTTCCACCCAGCGTTTTTTGTCGGATGTAATCGCGGAAACAGCTGAATCCAGAGCCTGATTTTCAAAACCTTTTAAAGCGTAAATCTGGCGAATCTCCTCCACTTCACCTTCCGGGAAAATCTCGATGTGACGATATTCAACCTTGCGAGCCTTCTCTCGCATTTGTCTTTCGGCGCGAGATCCCATAAAATTACTGATAGCCATACTGAATCCATCTGCAACCAGATTGGCCAGTCCAAGAACAATCACAACACCAGACGGAAGACCGGCGCCGGCTACACCGGATACGACTGCAAAAGTAGTGACCGTTCCATCAATTGCCCCGTAGATAAAATCCTTTAAGTAAAGACCATCAGATGAGCTGGTAGTCAATCGTTCCTGGATAGACTTGGGGGAGTGATTTTCTATGTGTTGGGAATCAGGGCTCTTTACAGGTTGTGAATTCACTTGTCTCTACCTTCAAAGTTGATGGAAATCCAGTCAAGGAGGTTTGTGACTGTTTGACTATTTTCCAGTTAAGAAGAAGAATGTTGGCAACCCAATGATGCCAACTCAAAAAAGAAAGTCCAAAAGATGTATTCCAGAAGTTCATTAATCCTTGCGTCGCTCAGTGTGGGCGCTGGGCTGATTGTGATTATCACAGTCGCCACAATGATTTCCGCCAGAGCCGCTAAATCCAGTTCTGGATGGAGTATTTCAGCAAAGGCGCTTCGGGATAGTTACGTGACTTACGAGGAATCCTTTCAGCCTAAAAGCAAAGATAAAAGCTGGAATGGGCAAAACTACTTCAATGAAATCAACCCCAGCGCGCGTCACTCAGTTAGTGACATAATTATTTCTTATCAAGGTCCAAATTATCGTTGGCCAGGCGTTTTGTACGATTACTCGGTTGAACGCCTGGATGTGTCTCAAATCACCAATGGGATTTATCGACTTCCACTTGGAGAGACAGGTGAGGTGGAACTGAAAGTTATTTCTGGAATGGATTGGAGTCGGGATGATTATGATTGGACCTCCAGTAGCTATCAGGAGATTGATCCAGTTTTCTACAGTCCAAAAGGAGAGCTTCTGGATGAATCACAGGTGGAGGCAATGGGGGATTTTTTGAAGCATAACAAACCGCATTTCAGGGGGGTGTTTCCTGAATATGGTTTTCATGTTCAAGTAAGTGGAATTCCGGAAGAAGATTATTCGCTGATGAATATGCAGCTTTGGGATGCGCAAACTCATTATATGGTAAGCGAAGGTGGGTATAACGCCATGAGACGAAACTCGGGGCATTATTTTATATCCAAGCAAGTGGGTGTTTGGAGAAAAACGCCCGTGGACCTCATGTTCGATTTTGCGATTGGACCAAAGGAAGTTACTGAAGTAAGTATCGATCAGATAGGTCAGTTTTTTGAGTCTGAGTATGGTGGGTTTGCGGTGATTGCTATAGGCGAAGGTAGTCGTGGTAATTGGAGAACCACGAGCCGAAGCCGAATGGTAGAAATGACATTGCAACTGAATCCCGATATTAAAAAGAGCAGTGTTGTAGCATTGGCAGAGGTTTCGAAAAGTGGGAATGAACCATTGGAGCTGAAGGCGTTTGATCATCAAGGTAATGAGTTAAAAACATACAGTCAGGGTTCTTCTGGTGTGATAAATTTGTACAGGGTGGAAGGAGCCAAAGATGACATTGCCGGATTCAGAGTGAGTACCCTGTCTCGTCACGTCAGGTTGATCTATTCATTGCCTTTCTTGCCAGGGTATCCAGAGGGGAACGAGAATCTGGATAATTTATTGGATCAGCGAATTCCCTATTTACACATCAACGATTACAATGAATTTCAACGCGCCATAGAAAAAATGACTCAAGCCCGAACTACGATGAATCATACCATCGCCAATAGGGCGATGCCTCATATTCAAAAGGACCACAAGGATATGACCGTCTACCAGTTATTGTACGGTTGGAATGCGATTACGCCGCAGGCTGGGGTTATGGTGGATTCTCGTGGATTGGAAATCGATCTGACAGCATCCAACAAATCATTGATTCAAATGCTGGACCAATTGTTTTAATGATCACAGGCATGGAGAAAAACCGGCATTGTTTTCCATCCAACTCTTTGAATTTTCCGCGACCTCATGGTGAATAAGAAAATATCGCTCTTTTGGGCAGTCTGGTGGACGATCTTCGGGTTGTTGGTTTTGATGGCTGCAGCGGCGCTGATCACTCAGATATCGATGCGTGGAATGGACCGCCAGACTTGTCCTGCAGATGCTCTGCGCCCTCATGCCGATGAACAATTCCAGAAGATTTTTTCTGAACAACCATCCAATCAAGCTTCAGGAACGAGCAATGAAGAACAGCTGCAACGTATCATTAATATTCAGGTAAATGAGCGCAAAGACAGCAGTGTTTTCACTCTGCAAACACCTCTCTTAAGTCCTCAATTCGGGAAAGCACACCCAGGGGATTCCGTTAATGATTTTGAATTGCGAGACTGGGATGAGAATTTGGAAGGATCAGTTTCATTGTCTAAAACACTCACCGCACAGTTGGTTTTAATTCAAAAACAGGCTTTGAGTCCCATTGAAAATGAAAATTTCAGGGGCGAGCCGGTTTGGCCTGGTCCAACAGCCTGGAATCTCTCTGGTGAAGTGGCATCTCCAGACGAACTGGACAGAATTAAGAACTGGAGTCCGCCTTTGAATTGGAACTCCATGCCAGTGCATCAGAAATTTCCTAATTACAGGTTCTGGTTTGAGCTGACTGATAATTCTGAGCGAGTTGAAGAAAAACTGGATTACAAAGCGCTGGATCTTCATGTGTGGGATCTTGAAACGCATTATAATCTCACTGCAGCGGCCTCCATGACACAAATGCAATCTGTCAGTGGTCAGCGTTTTTCCATCACGCAATCGGTTGGTTTGTGGAGAAAATCACCGGTCCGTCTGGCGTTGGATTTGGCGGTTGGACCGGTGAATTTTATTGAGTTTGATCCTGAAAAAATCATGGAAGCTGAGACTATGCATGTAAGGCCTGGGGTCTCACTAATCTCTGTCGCGGCTGGGCGAGTTCAAAGATTCAGTCGTCTGCAGGAGGATAAAGTTAGTTGGGAATTATTGGTTGAAGAAGCGACTGCTGAGCGACTTACATTAGTGTTTTTGGATTTAACAGAAAGCAAGTCGGCCCCTTGGAATGTTGAGGCTCTGAATGGAAGTGGCCGCAATCTCAATATTTTGGATCGTGGCAATTCCGGTAATTTAATTTTCAAGGAAGTAATTACTGATGGGGATAAACTGGAATCCGTACGAATCGGGAATTTTAGTCATTATTATAGAATTTTCTGGGATTTGAAACAACTGCCTTCCATGCCGGAAGCGAATGATCAGTTGGATGGTTTGTTTGAACAACGAATACCGTATTTAAAGGTTAGGAATGAGCAGGATGTGGAGAACTTTCTCGAATCGGCTCTACAATTGAAGAAATTCAATGACAGCTTTTCCAAAAACACGGTTCCACCCGTCTGGTTTCCTCAGACCTTTCAGAATGTGACAGTCAGGGAAATCCTAAATCAGTGGATTTTGGCAAAACGGGAAGAAGGACGTGTGGTGTACGACCCGGATAACTTTGTTATGGAATTTCGTCCACCCACCCTTCAAGCGTGGACGAAATTCCAAAACAAAGTTATC
>JAUIHU010000074.1 GCA_030432175.1 Verrucomicrobiia bacterium
CGTTTGGCTCTGGCAGGGAAATGCAACGGTTGGACCACGCCTTTCCATTCAGCGGACGCTTTATTCTGTTTGCTCGCCAGACCCGCTAAAGCGTCTCGACCCAGGAGGGAAGTTAACGCCAGGGATCCTATACCGACCGTGGACCTATTCAGAAAAGCTCGTCGGCTGATCAGGCGCTGGTTGATTTCTGCTGGATAGTCTTCTGGAAAGTGCATGTTCATTCTAATTATTTTACAAAATCGCAAGGCAGCATATTGGATTCTTCATCCTAAAAAATCCCAAGCGTAGAATTAATAACGGGTGATCGTTTCATTCAGATTGAAAAGCGTCTGAGTCACCGAGGTCCACGCAGCCAGTTCAGTCGGTTCTACTTCCCCGGGAACTGGAGCCTGGCCGATATGAATCAGTTCTTCAGCAGCGTCAGGATCCGCTTGGTAATCCAGCCGATGGAGATTTAACAGTGATTTCAGCGTATCGAGTTCTTCCTGATTCGGGTATCTGGACAAAGCCGTCATGAATGCTTGTTTTAGTTTGGAAGCGTCATTGTCAGCATCGGAGTCCAGCAGGCGTTGAGCGAAAACTCGCGCAGCCTCTACAAAAGAAGGATCATTCAACAGTGTTAAAGCTTGTAACGGAGTGTTGGAAACAGGGCGTTTGGCCACGCATTCTTCCCGACTTGGCGCATCGAACGCTGTCATGCTTGGATGAGTGAACGTTCTTTGCCAATGAGTGTAAACGCCGCGACGGTACTGGTCCTCACCCTCATCCGCCATGTATCGGCGCTTGGGGAAATTCAACTGGGAGTAATAACCTTCCGGCTGATACGGTCGGGCGCTGGGACCTCCGATTTTGCGTGTCAGCAATCCGCTGATTTTTAAGGCATTGTCTCTGACAAATTCAGCTTGAAGTCGGAATCTGTTTTGGCGCGCCAACCACTTGTTCTGCGGATCCTTTTCTAATTGCTCAGTCGTTGGTGTCGAATCCAACTGGTAAACCTTCGAACTGACAATGGTTCGGATGATATGTTTGACATCCCAACCACTGTCCATGAACTCCGCAGCCAGCCAATCCAGAAGCTCCGGATGAGAAGGCGGCGCTCCCTGAGATCCAAGATCATCCAGAATCCGCGACAATCCCTGCCCGAAATACAAGTACCAAAGTCGATTGACGAATGTCCGGGCTGTTAACGGGTTTTCTCGGGATACCAGCCATCTTGCCAGATCCAGACGATCGCCGCGAGCGCCTTCTTTCAACTGCAACTGACCCAGAAAACCAGGAATGGCTGGCTGAACGATTGGACCCGATTCATCCAACCAGTTACCTCGTGGAAGCACACGGATGGTTCGTGGTTCTTTTGAAATCGAAACCAACATGGTTGGGATGGCGCTTTCCAGGTTTTGATAACTGGATTTCAAATCAGCCAACTGATCCCGTAAAGGTTTCCATTGAGGCGCTGTGGATCGGTAATAGGCGGCCAGTTCACGTTGCTCTTTGGGTGTTCGTTCGCAGTTTGGTTTTTTTGCAATGCGAGTGATGTTCTCCGGAAAAGCTCCGGCGCCTTTAAAGTAAAATCCGTATCCGCCAGTTCCGTTGACGATTTTCATCAGCAACACGTTTTCCCCGGCGTTGAGGGTTAATGATACCTGATTCTGGTCGGGAGCCACACCTCGTGAGGTTTTGAGATCAAAGACAGAATCCCCATTAAGCCAGATCCGAATCGAATCGTCACTACCAACCGAGATTGGATAAGACATAGCGACTGGAACGTCGACGATCCGGGCGACATAGGTAGCCGAGTTGTCACCGGCGAGATTGATAATGGAGCCGTCCTGAAATTCAGGTTTCGGCTGAAATGAAATATCAGCTTCAGATTGCGTCAGGGCCTGGGCGGAATCGAGTTCTGATTCATCAAAGAAAGACTTGCTGTAAGCTTCATCAAAATTAGAAGCCTGAAAAGGTCCAGCGACATGCCACACACCCAGTGATGGTTCATTAGCAGAGGCGATATCTTTTTCCCATTCCAGTTGTTCTACGGATGGTTCATTAAAATTCTCAGCGTTCAGTTCGCTCTCCAATTTTGCAATTTCATCGGCCAGCTTGTTTAATTCTTTTTGTTGATCCGGTTCAGGGACAGGGATTTTGGGACCCCAGTCGGCTCCGCCGTAAAACCCCTTTTCCTCCAGATCAGCAAAGAATGCCTGCATGCTGTAGAAGTCACGTGTGGTGATTGGATCATATTTATGGTCATGGCATTCCGCGCATCCCATGGTGGACCCCAGCCAAGCCGAGCCGGTCGTTCGGATTCGGTCCGCTGCGTACTTAGCCAAATATTCTTTGTCCTGAGCGCCCCCCTCAGCAGTCATCATATGCAGGCGATTGTATCCGGAAGCGACCCTTTGCTGGAGTGTGGCATCGGGAATCAAGTCTCCTGCGATCTGTTCAATAGTAAATTGATCAAAAGGTTTGTTCTGATTGAAAGACTGAATGACATAATCTCTGAACGGGAAGACTGAATAAGGCTGGTCGCCATGATACCCGACTGTGTCAGCGTAGCGAACCAGATCAAGCCAGAAAACCGCCATACGTTCACCAAAAGCAGGCGTATTTAATAATCTATCGATGAGAGCTTCGTAGCGTTTCGATGATGGGTCATTGATGAAAGCAATCACATCTTCTGGATCAGGTGGTAGTCCGGTGAGGTCCAGGCTCAGGCGTCGGATTAACCGTGCTGGATCTGCCGGGTTCGCTGGATTCAGTCCCTCACGTTCCCACATGCGGCCAATGAATGCGTCAACAGGCGAAAGTTCTGCTGATTCATCCAGTTTTGGAACCTCGGGTTTTTCGACGGGTATGTAAGCCCAATGCCCTTCCCATTCTGCGCCGGATACGATCCAGTCACGCAGGATGCGTTTCTCCTCTGTGGTCAACGTTTTGCCTGTTTTGGGTGGTGGCATCACGTCGTCCGGATCTGAAGTTTCAATGCGGGCAATCAGCTCACTTTGTTCAGGAGATCCCGGTTGAATCGCTTGGTAACCGCCTAGATCAGAGAGTGCGGCAGATTCCAGGTCCAGTCTTAGATCGGCTTTTCTGGCCTTGGCATCTGGACCGTGACAGGTGAAGCAATTTTCGGAAAGTATGGGCCGGACATCGCGATTGAATTTCACAGAGTTTTCCGCAAGAAGAGAAACTGATGCGCACAAAAACACTGTAAACCGCAACCAAATCCGGTTGAAACGAACAGAATAAATCCATCCTGAATCTTTATCCAAACACTTGGGAGTCATATCCGTATCATAATTGTCCTGCTGAAACTGCGCAAGAATTCAACACGATTGCTTTTTGACATTCAAAGGAATCAATCTTAATACTCTGGAGTTCTGTCGAGGTTTTGTGGAATATTTTACACCGCCTCGACGCTGGACGTGGTCCAGATTTTCCTAACAACAACTCAATAACCAATCACCTGATAATAAAATGCCAATAGCAACAGGAACCAAAGCGCCTGACTTTACTTTAAAATCCAAACAGGAATCCGGTGTCGTCGACGTCAAACTCAGCGACAATTTCGGCAAGAAAAACACTGTTCTGCTTTTCGTCCCACTGGCATTCACAGGAGTTTGCACCAACGAACTTTGTGAGATCAGCGCTGGATTGAGCGCGTACACCCAGCTCAATGCGGACGTCATTGGAATCAGTGTGGACAGCCCATTTGCACAAGAAGCCTGGGCGCAAAAAGAAAATATCAAAATCACCCTGGCCAGTGATTTGAACAAATCAACAGCCAGCGACTATGGTGTTTTGCTGGATGACCTGCTCGGTTTTGGATCCACCAGCGCCCGCGCAGCATTTGTGATCGACAAGGATGGAGTGGTTCAATACAGCGAACAAACTCCAACCCCGAAAGACCTGCCCAACTTCACAGCGATTCAGGAAACACTCTCCAAGCTTCAGTAAAATCCTCAATCGGGTGTAACGGGTGTGATTCAAGTTGGGAGACGCCCTTTATGACTCCGCTCACACAAATTGAATAAAATGATTGTGTGAATGCTGAAAATTAACATGGGCTTCGGCTGAAACAAAGCCGAGCCATCAGAAAACTTCAGACCTTCCATTTTCGGAAGGTCTTTTGCATGCTGTTTGCATTGTATTTCGGGATTTCTTTCCAATTCTAAGTTTTTCATCTCTTACGCTGTTGCACAATGAGTTTTGAAATTTGAACTGGCTGTGGATTTTTAAGTCATAAGGCAATGAATTTTGATTTTGAGCGCCAAATCTGCTTTGGAGTATAATTATCAATGTGTTTCCAGGTTATTTGATTTAATCTGGCATATGTAGGAGTCCACTGTTTGTATCAGCGCAGGCTCAGAAATTTGAATAATGGATTCAATATGAAGATAGTGTCCATCTATAACAGAATTCATATCCGGCCCATTGCAGGGACTGCAATTATTGAATCTCCGTTTTCAATTGCAATGCTTGTGATTGGTATCCTGATGTTGATGGGGGTGGGCAGTGGATTGGCTCAAACCGAAACAGCGAGCCTTCAAGCCGATCGGGTGGCGAATTTGAATTTGAGCACGGCGGATCTGGCGGTTTTTCCTGAAGATATGGCGATTCTTGGCAACCCGGTCTGGGAGGCTGAAATGAGATCCATTGGCTCAGCCTGGATTAAGCCTCCGAACCAAGACTATGAACCATTTCCTTTAGCTTTGGAATCCCGTCCGATGCGTCTGCCGCGAGTTGGGGTTGAAATAGGTCTCGATTGGGATGGCGAGACAGTCATTTTCAAAACGACAAACAAGCCATTTATTGTTACGGCCAGTTCAGTGCCAGGTTTGGTGACCTTTATTCCTCCATTTTCCGAAGTGAAGTTGAGATCAAGCGCCCAGTCTTGGATGGATATGGAAGCTGGAGATGGGAATGCTGACGATATCAAGATACTTTTTCGAACCCCTAATGCTCAAGGGGCTGCATTCTCCGGAGCCAGACTTTTGGGTGGAATTCCGCAAGGATCCAGTGGCAGATTTGATTTATTTCGGAACAAGACATTTACGTTTCGCGCCCTGGAAGGCGAGTTGTGGGCAGAAAACATTGACGGCGCTCGATCTAATTTAATTCCTGAAGCTCCACCCGTTATGGGAGGACCAAGAATTACAGTTAAAGCTGGTCCATTTCAGACACCTCGTCTGGTGCAGCTTAATCCGTTTCAGGAATTATCCATGGAAGTCATTTCAGCTAACGAAAACATCCTGGATTCCATTCGCGGTCGAACTGATAGAGATTCACAGCCTGTCAGCATGTCGGGACAAACGCCTCAATCCAGTGGAGATTCAAGAAACACAGGAACGATTTCAGATAATCAAACGAATATTGGAAGTGATGGAATAGGATCCCAGGCAGCTTCAGAGTCTTTTTCAGAATCTCAAACCGCCCAGCAGTCGGATGGCATCGGATCTCAATCAGCAAGGGTTGAGACATTTGAAGCTGGATCTGGATTTAGCTCTGACGGAATTGGATCGCAGGTTTCGACTGAGAGTACTTCCGAATCACAAAGTGCGCTTCAATCTGATGGGATTGGCTCTCAAGCAGTTGCGGGGCAGATTCGTTGGGAAAGAATCGAGGTGACTCTGGGTGAGGATCAGAAGTTCGATGTGGTTGGTGGAGTTACTGAGGTGATTGAGGATCCGGCAACCGGGGCATTAGTGCGTCTGGAAATGAATCAGGAAGAAGGTTCGGTGTCTATTCGAGTGGAAAAAGGAGCCTTTCAGGTGAACATTCCTCAGCATCCTTACTTTAGACCATTGTTGTTTTCAGGCCAACAAATCGTCGTCTCATTTACTGTCGGTTCTGAATCTATTGAAATTGAAAACCCATCTTCTGAAAATATAATCAGCGGTCCACTGGATGGCTTGATTATTGATTGCACCAATCAGGTTTATATGAGGCTGCAAGCTGGGGGGGAATTGATTTATCAGCCAGTGGATGCTCCTGGTAAATTTCTCGTTTCATCCAATAGCGCTGCAAGAATTTATAATGGAGAATTGGATCGAGTATTCGTCCTGAAATTCCAAGTAGGCTTCATGCAGAACGGAGTGTTATATGCGCCTGGGAAAGAATTGAACTCAGAAAACTCGAGAGCCATAGGATACCAATGGCAGGGAGATGAACTGATCGTTATCACTGAGTTTGGAAATCCAATTACAATTGGTCAGGGAGCCATGTCGAACGTTTCACCTGATGGACTGTTCGAGATGCAAATACGCAACAATCAGCGCAATTCCATTGAATTTGGAGTTGAAAGTGGAAAGTTCGAGCTGATTCCCAGCGACTTGGTCGGATGGGTGTTCAGAATCGGGACTGGCAACGCATTGCAGGTAAACTATAACCAAAGTATCGGCAGATTACTGGTTCAAACAATGCCAGGCCACCAGGGGATCAGTCAGGTAAAGACACCTGATGGAACATTGGTCAATCTTGAAAGCGGTGGTTCTATTTCATTTAAAATCCAGGGTGGTTCAGTCAATCTGGATTTTGTCGCTGGAGGTGGAGTTTCTTTCGAGACACCTACAGGATTTCCCACCAGCATCAGTGGTTTTCCATTGGATGTACCTGCCGGACCTGATGGACGCTCCATGTCGGCCTTTAATTCTTCCGGATTTTCAACGTTTCTGTTCGAGACCGAAAGAGTCGTCCAAGGTCCTATATCGGGTGAAGAACCATGATGTCCTGTTCATTCGATTTTTTGAGAAGTGAGTCGAATGAACACCAATTATTTGTACTCCTTCCGCGTTCAGGCTGGAACGGAATTTAATGTCAGGCGCGTAAAATTTTCCATCATGCGCCTGCCTTCCTGAGTCAGTATGCTTTCCGGATGAAATTGAACGCCCCAGACCGGCAAGTCCTTATGTCGAAGACCCATGATTTCTCCTTCCTCAGTTTCCGCTGTCACTTCCAGACAGTCCGGTAATGCCTCACGTCGAACAATCAGGGAATGATATCGCGTCGCTTCAAATGGATTGGGCATGCCTTCAAATACATCTGTATTTTTGTGGAAGATTTTTGAAACCTTGCCGTGCATGATTTTGTTGTTCACTTCAACAATCCCACCAAAACTATGTGCAATGCACTGATGTCCAAGGCAAACTCCAAATATAGGAACTTTCCCGGCAAATTCTTTGATCACCTCATTGGATGATCCGGCCTCTCGTGGTGTGCAGGGTCCAGGAGAGATCAGGATTCGGTCAGGGCTGAGTTCGCGAATTTGTTCGGTTTGGAACTCATCATTTCGCCAGATCTCCATCGACACGTTCAATTCTCCGAGGTATTGCACCAAGTTGAAGGTGAAGGAATCGTAGTTGTCGATGACAAGGATCATGTGGATGTACGTTGGGTAGATTTATTGCAAAAAACAGCCGACTTAAGGCTGCTCGTTTCACGAACAATCTGCCTCAAGTCGGTTGTTTTGAAAATAACAATGTCTGGTCAGGGCGAAAAATGGGCGCTCAGACCAGGTTGGCATTCTCGTTGGATCAGTAACCGTGGCGTTCCTGAACCGCTACCATAGCAGCCAGAATGTTGTTCCATGTGTCTGGAGCCATCATGATGTCGTTGGAAAACATGCAACCATCCCAGCAGATGTGCTGGAATTTTTTGGTCAGTTCACCGTTTTCATCTCGAAGCCAGAAACCGGCATGGCGAGGAATGTCGAGCTTGCCGTTAGGATCATTCGCTAAACAGTGACGTCCTGTTTTGTCGTGAGATCCGGACCCTTTCACAGTGGCATCGTTTTGAGCTACGTGGAAATCAATCGTCCACGGTCGTAACGCTGCGGTGAGGGTTTTCAGCGCTTCATCCAGAGTGTCATCGTTATCCCAGTTCCATTCGGCGGGCAGGATGCGATCTTCGGGAGCGTTGTAGCCCATCAGATATAACAGCGTGTGAGCCATATCGGCCTGGAAGCCAATCGTTTCCGGACGACCCACTGCTTCCAGTAACTCGACCATGCGTTTCCAGCTGTGCATTCCGCCCCAGCAGATTTCTCCCTCAGCAGCCAGACGTTCGCCATGATCTTCTGCGATCTTGCAGCTTTCTAGGAAGGTTTCAGCAATCTTTTTTGTGCTGCCGGCAGGATCCTCAGCCCAGGAAGCTACATCAGTTGCAGAATCGATGCGGATCACCCCATACGGACGGACACCCAGATCTTTCAGCTTGCTTGCGATACCGGCCGCTTTTTTGACCTGTGTCAGGAATTTGGATTTATCTTCATCGCTGCCCATAGCGCTGCCACCCCCAGTTGGAGGCCAGACCGGAGCAACGACAGATCCGACAACCAGCCCTTTGGATTGGATTTTGTCAGCGAGTTTCTTCAGATCGTCATCAGTCGAATCAATGCTGACATGTGGGTCGCTCAGGAACAAATCGACACCATCAAACTTGCGTCCGTTGACTTCAGCGGCAGCAGTCAGGTCGAGCATGGTATCCAAATCGATAGGTGGTTCGGAATCAGGTCCTTTACCAACCACTCCAGGCCATGCGGCATTATGCAGTTTAGGGTATGTATTTTCGCTCATGATTAGGTTATATGAATCAGTTCAGTCTTTAGTTCGTTTGATTGAATTCGATTAACAGTGATCAGGCCCAGTCCGGGTTGATTGGTAAGCTCCACCACTTGGGGCGTCCGTATTTACTTCAGGTCGGAAGTAACGGAGCAGCGCCAGAATCCCTGAGATTCAATAGTCTACCTTGGAAAGGCTTAAGGGTTCTCTGTTTGGGACGATCTCCGGATAAAATAGGCCGACCCGCTTTCATTGAGCAAGGAGTTTCTATAGAGTTGAAATGGTGGTTGTAATCTCATTGAAGGAGATGCTGAGTGAAAGCAATCGAACAACCGAGTTCACAGCGATGTGAGGTCGATCTCACGATCTAACGGATTCTGTTCAAGCCATTCTCGCATCCGAAGACCCATAGAAACGGTCATGTTTTGAGGTTCAAGCCAGCCAACTGCTTCGAATCGTCTCCGCAAACCTGTCAGCCGCGGGAAATCATTTGCAACGAGCTTCACCTGATTCAGGAATTCTTCTCGGTCATTTCGTGACACCCAAAGATCTTCCAAGCCACGCAGCAAGGTCATTTCGTGACACCCAAAGATCTTCCAAGCCACGCAGCAATAGCAAGGCTGCTTCATAAGATTTTGTTTTCTTTTCAGCAACCAGTTCGTGAACGCGCTGCAGAAGTTTGTGTTCATGCTGGCCAAGTTTTTCCAAATAAGCTTTTCGGCGGCGCTCTTTCTCCTCCTTAGCTCTCTGCTCTTGCAGCTGCGCTTCAGCTTTAGCGGCCTGCGCCAAATCTTGATAGCTGATAGATTCTCCCAAATAATTGGATCGGGGTTGATTGCCTAACTTTCTAAGTTCATTCACCAGCGCGCTTTTCACCGTAAAAGCATCTTCTGAAACCAGGCGTCTCAAGAATTCTTCTTTTCTTTTAACGGGTAATTTCGGCAAGTAATGATCCAGCGAATCCTGGCGTTTTTTCTTTTGAGGGAGTGGAAGACTTCGCTCGCTCGCCTGCTTGATTAAAAGTTCATCGATACCCACAAACCGTGAAACAACTCCATGTTCCACATCCAGGTCCGCCATTCCTTTTGGCAAGTTTACCGTTATTGTCTCGTCGGAGGAATGCTCACAGCACTTCAGCCAGAGAATAAACAAACCTCGGTAATCTCCTTGCTGGATTTGACGATAAATGGTTTCGAATGCCTGCAATTTGAAGTCCTCTATTTCATGATATTGGTCGTCAAAGTAGCAGTCGGGCTCTACCCAATTTTCATCCACCCACAAATTGACATATACACTTTCTTGGGAATCCGTGATCTTAAGCAGATCCTCCACCTGGAATTTTGTCAATTGATCAACATCAACAGTATCTGGATCGAATCTGAATCCTACACGCTGAATTCCCCAGTTTGATTCGTACAAAAAGATATCGAAATATCGGGTAAGAACAGCCAATGGATCGTGTTTGAAACTACCCCAATTATATGTCACCTCAGCTGAATCTCCGTTTACAGAAATATGCGAGGACAAGCCCATGACTTCTTTACGCTGTTTAGAATTTAAACACCGTCCGACTTTTTTCCATTGAAAACGCTGAAATTCACTCATGATTTGAGGCTATTTTTATGAACAATCTGAATCAAGATTTTCCTGATTTAATTGATGATCTGGGTGTCAGATAAATAAAGCTGGTTTTATGGTTGCATAAGAGGCGATTATTCTATTTATTTTTATTGAAAAAAACTATTCCGTGAATGTCTGAATTTCAGTCCTCATTACTCAAAATTAATAACCGTTTTCAATAAAAGTAATATCATGTACATGTCGAAACTACTCACCATTGGATGCATTATTTGCATGTCTATTGACTGTTTGTACAGTTCGCCTGTGATTTCTTCCGGGACACTGGTGGAGAAAAATGATTCGCGTTCAGTTGAGCAAGCCAGAGCGAAGAAGTACTCTTTCAAAGCTATTGAAGACGGAGAACGGTGGCGGATTGAGTTGGTTTTAGAAGTGAAGGATGCAAAAAATTTAGTAAATATTCTTTGGGACGAAAGTTATTCATTGGAACCACACAAGATCGTGGCTGGTTCAGATGGTGAAAACTTTTATGTTTATAATGATCGGGAGTTGGCGATAAAAGAACTGGAAAGAAATCCTATTTTAAATCACCCATACAAAATAAGAGGCAGCGCGACTCATGGCGAAGGCAACGTCCCAATACAAGTGGATAATAAGATAATCACTTTGTGGTATTTATTTTGTTCTTCCGACTATTTTTCATCGAAAAACGGCAACGTGGATAAAATTCTTCCACTAGCGCCCGTTGCTTTGCATCCGCTTCTGCCTGCGCCGAACTTGGAGGGCTTTGAGACGTCTGCAGAAGTTGAACTCGTTCAGTTAGAAAACAAAAGATACTTTCCAAAGTTCATTTCTACAGAATTTCCTGATTGTGTAATTCAAGTCAAGGACGGTGTATCTGATTCTGATTTCCAAAAAGTGAATCTTGGTAATCCCTTGAATATAAGTTTTGAATATTTGACCAAACTCCATGACCAATCAAAACCAAAGGTCATTAGGTCAATGCACATCCAATGTGACAACCTTATGGCTGAAACCAATTTGGGTCTGGGAGCAGATTCATATGCGTTTATTCCAAAATTATACGGAAATTCAGTTTTTACTGAAATTTCCAACACAGGCGAATTTAATCCCAAGGGTATGATCGCTGCGAGAAAGGGTTGGCCTTTGAAAGATATTCAGCCTTTGGTACTCTTTACTTCAAACGAATGATATTCCAAAATTTAAAATTCTGCTAAACCAGTGATCCATCTATCAGGGAACTGATTGATCCCATGACTGGCAGCAAGGAGAGCTCCAAGGACTGCTCC
>JAUIHU010000739.1 GCA_030432175.1 Verrucomicrobiia bacterium
GGTGACAGTTAACAAAGGCACAGACCACTTCGCATCCTTCAGCTATTTTAGCGGTTTCAGCGGATAGCCTGAACTCATGAAATCGCCACTCGACTTCGACGCCCTGGCTTTGAGATGCCTGGACCATAAATTCCCGGTCATATGGCTTGGTATCAAAAAATGCGATTTTCATTCTTATGATATTGGCTGTTGTAATCTCAGAATCAAGGGGTCCAACGCGGCTCTACCCCTAATAGTTTTTCTACAAAGAAATCTTGTCGCCGGCGAGATCCATAGGAGGTTTCTGCAGCTCCATGTCCAGCGCCAGGTATCACAAGCAAATCAAAATCTTTGTCGGCTTCGATTAATGCGTCTACGACCTGAAAGGTGGAAGCGGGATCCACATTTTTATCCAGTTCTCCTACTACCAGTAATAATTCCCCTTCAAGCCGATGCGCTTGGGTGACATTGCTTTGCTCATGATAATGCGCGCCGACCGGCCAGCTCATCCAGAGTTCGTTCCACCAGATTTTGTCTATTCGGTTATCATGACATCCACAATCCGCAACAGCGGCATGATAAAAATCTCCATGCGCTAACAATGCTCTCAACGCGCTTTGCCCTCCAGCGGATCCTCCATAAATGCCAACTCGGGACAGGTCCATCTGCGGGTAAATGGAGGCAGCTGATTCAATCCAGAGCCGACGATCTAGGAAACCGGAATCACCCAGATTTTTCCAACAAATATCGTGAAATGCCTTGGAGCGATGATTGGTTCCCATTCCATCAATTTGAACAACAATGAATCCCAACTCAGCCATGGCTTGCGCGGAATGATGAGCACGGAAAGACTTTGGAACAAAGGCGCCGTGAGGTCCGGCGTAGATTTTCTCAATCACCGGATACTTGAGAGATGAGTCAAAGTTTGATGGACGGAATATCACTCCATGGATGTCGGTGGTTCCATCTCTGCCTTTGGAGGAAAAACGTTCCGGGGCATTCCAACCGCTTGCCAGGAGTTGTGAGGCATCAGCTGTCTCCAAGGTTAAAACTGGCTTACCATTAAGCGCATCTCTTAATTCAATGACCGGAGCCTGATCCACTCGACTGAACTTATCCAGAAAGTAACGTCTCTCCGGACCCCACTCAATGCTGTGAGTTCCATTGCCTTCGGTGAGCCAGACCAGCCCGGTTCCATCCAGATTGACTCTTCCAAAGTGCATGTAGTAAGGATCCTGATCTGCATAAACACCGCTGGCTCTGAAAAAGACTTGTTCATTCTCATCGTCGATGAACTCGATGCCACGCAGGACCCAATCTCCTTGAGTGACTGCATTGATGAGCTCTCCTTTGTTCACGTTGTACCGATACAGGTGGTTCCAGCCTGAACGCTCTGACATCCATAAAGCCTCGGATCCACCTTCCAGCCAACGCAGCTCATTCTTATAGGCATAATCAACAAAAGTGTCGGACGATTCATCAATGACCACCCGGGTTTCGCCTTCCTGAACGTCTACGGCGAGGACTTTTAAAGTTTGGTGACCACGACGATTGTATTGGAAAAAGAACTCCGACGAATCTTCAGCCCAGTGAAATCGATTGAGTCGCCATGGGGTTGGGATCAGATTCGCATCGGGACGTATCTCTTTGCCGGAAGGTAAGTGAAACAACCGAAGGATCTGTGTCGGAATCTCATCACCAGGTTTTAAGTAAGGATAGGTTTGGGTCACCGGTTGCAATGCTTGATCGGGAGCTGAGTCCACAAGAGTGACCTCACGATCAACCCCGGCGCGGGTCTGAATAGCCACTACCCATTCTGAATTTGGGGACCAGTAAACTTCCGGTCGTGGTGGAGTTGGGACTTCCAGATTGTAACGCATGTTGACTTGCCGGTTCCAGGAAACATCCTCTTGAAAAGAAAGTTCAGGGTTAGCGTCATGAGTCAATAACGCGGCGCTACCATCAGAAACCTTCACCACTTTCAAGTTGTGACCATAAACTTCGGCCCGGTATTTTCCATCCGGAGAAACCAGTGAATCCTCTCCCCATCTTTGCCGGCCTCTGCGCCGAGAATTGGAATCCGAATTTTCTGAGCTGGCATCGGTGTCGCTCAACGGACTGACTCCGCTCGATTCAATACCGGACAGGGTCAGA
>JAUIHU010000075.1 GCA_030432175.1 Verrucomicrobiia bacterium
TCACTGGATAACCGCACGGTAGGATTTCGGGTTGTCGGGGCTGGCAAATCATTTCGAATTGAAAACCGCATGCCTGGAGCCGACGCAAATCCATATCTTGCATTTGCGGCGACATTGGCAGCTGGGCTGAAAGGAATTGAGGAGGATTTGGAAGCCGGGACCGATTATCGGGGAAATGCGTACAACGATGATAAACTTCAATCTTTGCCAGGATCACTCTCCGAAGCGGCGGCGTTGCTCTCAGGAAGTTCAATGGCCAGAGAGGCTTTCGGTGATGCTGTGGTTGATTTTTACACGCATACAGCACGCCTGGAAGTGAATGCTTTTGAAGGGACTGTGACTGATTGGGAACGCAAACGCTACTTTGAGCGTATTTGAATTCTTTTGCTGGAAAAGAATCACGTTTAAATCTGAAGCGGTGAAGAAATAAAGAAAATCGAAAAGCAAAAAGCAAAAAGCAAAAAGCCGATCTGGAAAATCAGATCGGCTTTTAAAATATGTCGTCTATATCGATTAATCGATTCAGATTAACGTCCAGCTTGTCCAGGGATAGCTAGAACGTTTCCAGTTCTGCCAGCAGGGTCACCGCTGTTAACCAGACCTTCACGCAGAGCTGCGGATGTCCATTGTTGAACAGAACCGTCAGCCAAGGCTACGTTACCGCGTTCTTGGTGAATCGCAGTACTCCAGCGAGTGGCGTTAGGGTTGTTAGCAGCTGCCAGGTGGTTAGTTCCCAACTGAAGAATAGCTGAGTTATTTTGGGAAGCGTCATTGTTGTTGAAAACAATGTTACGATCTCCAGACAACAGCATTTGTGGGAATGTTTCTTGTGCGTTAACTCCAACGAAATAGCTCACTGTAGAGTTACCTACTGTAGGTCCACGCGCAGGACGTTGGTTAGGGTTAGGCTCCATTCCAGTAGTGAAGTTTGTGGCTTCAACACGTTGGTCAGATGGGCAAACCAGTACTTTTGGCACGCTCAGCTCATTGGACATCGCCTGAAAGTGGCGATATGTTCCCAGAGGTTGGTTAACATACTCAGATGAACCACCTTGTTGTTCCGAAACTTGCATCGGAAAACGATCTTGGTTGTCCGTTGCGAAAATACGGAAAGCGTAGTTGATCTGCTTCAGCTGGTTCACACAGGCAATACTTTGTGCTTTAGCTTTGGCTTTTGCCAGAGCAGGCAGGAGCATACCAGCCAGAATAGCGATAATTGCAATAACGACTAACAACTCGATAAGAGTGAAAGCCCCGACTTTTTGTTTCTTGAGAAACTGCCTCATAGTTGGTCTCAGGTGTTAAGGTTTATGGTCGGCGCACTTTAATCAATGCGCGCTCAGTGTCAATCCCATTATCTCTATCAGGCTGATTTTCCTCTGAAACAACGGGATCTTGCTGATCAATAAGCATTGCCTGTGCCAACCATTTATAACCTCATATAAACCTATAAAACAAGGGCCTGACAAGATTAAAAAAGTAAAATCCGACCCACTTGAGAAAATTTTCACGCATTTCGAAATAGTCCCGCTAATCCAACATCCAAACTATTCCCTGACCAGAAACGCCTGCTTGTCAACCAACCCAGATGTGCGCTGTATCAGGAGCTACTCACTCGCCGCATCTGACTGACGCTCCAGGATTAAAGATTCGACTCGTCGACTGCGTATGCCTTCCACGGTGATCTTGTAAGCTCCGAAATTTAATGTGGATCCTTTGGTTGGAATCCCTCCAATCAGGTGAATTATTAGCCCGTTCACAGTCTGATAGTCTTCTTCAATTAATTCCGGACGCCCAACAGTGGTTGCGAGTGTCTCCACCGGACAAAGGCCAGACACTCTCCACTTGCCAGGTCCAATCTGCAAAAACATAGGTTGTTCGGAATGATCAAACTCATCCTGAATTTGTCCAACCAGTTCCTCTAGAATGTCTTCCATAGTGACAGCGCCTGCTGTTTCTCCGTACTCATCCACTGCAAGCGCCAGGTGAGATTTCCGATTCAGGAAAAGCTTTAACAACGACTCCAGCCGAGAGGTTTCCGGAATATAAATCAACGGGCGCACCTGCCGGATGAGTTTGGCTTTAAAGGTATTCCTTGCTTTTTCGGTCCGAAATTCATTTTGAGCAAATAAATCCTTGAAGTGAATCACGCCCAAAGTGTCGTCGATACCTCCTGCTCCGCACAAAGGAAATCGTGATCGCTTGGTCTTGAGAGCTATTGCCCGCCACTCTTCCAGCGATTGATCCTGACTCAAATAGACAATTTCTTTCCTGGGAACCATAACATCCCGGACACTTCGCCTCCCCAGATCAAACGTGTTCAATAATATTTCTCTTCCAACTGCAGATCGTTCTTCACTGCTTCTGTAGGATTGTGCGATGAGCATCCTCAATTCTTCCTCGCTATGTCCCATTTCACCTTCACTAATCGGTTCAACGCCAAGACGTTTCAAAATCCAGAGAGCGCTTTGATTCAACGTCTCGATGAAAAAATAGCTGACGCGGTAAAACCAGTCCAATGGCCGCGCCACCCACAGGGAGGTGGGCGCTGGATATTGAATTGCCAGAGATTTTGGAGCCAGTTCCCCCACGACAATGTGCAGGTAGGTGAACAGGGAAAACCCCACGATAAAACTGGAAGTATGTCGGATCTTTTCATTTTCCACTCCTATGAAGTCCATCAAAGGATCCAGCAAACGTTCAAATACGGGATGTCCCACCCATCCCAGAGCCAGGCTGGCTAATGTGATTCCCAATTGTGTTGCGCTGAGGTAGGCGTCCAGTTTGGAAATGATCTTCAAGCCGATTTTTGCCCGGTCATCACCTCCACTAGCCAAGGCTTCGAGCTGAGTAGATCGCACTTTTACAATCGCAAATTCGGCGGCAACGAAAAATCCATTCAAAGCAGCCAGCGCCAGGGCAAGTATCAATTGAAAAACAATATCCATTCTTACTAATCCAACTCCTCCCAATAACTACCCACTCGTGTAGCTTTTCAGAGCGAGCGAGCTACCCTCCTGTTCCCATCAAAGATGAACATTTCCAAACACAACAGTTAGAATATCCTGTAAACTTACCAATCCCCAATCTTCCTCCCGATCATCGGATGGATCTTCACTGGGACGAGTCACAATTGCCATTCGAGCCCGCTGGGTTTGCATGATTCTCAACGCGTCTTCCAATGCAACATTGGATGACAATCGCAGGCAACTTTCCATCCACGGAAGAATCGAGCGGGATTCGTCTCTTGCTTTCTCATCAAATAAAATACTCTTGATATTCAAAATCCCAATGACCCTGGTTTTTTTTCCAGCTGCCATCGCTGCCTTGCCACCCGCCAGGACAGGTCCACGAGTGTACATCTTTTCAGGCGCTCTTGCCTTAGCCTTCCCTACTGTGTCTGTTTCGAAATATACCAATGCTTCCGAGAGTGGCTTCGTGATTTTCTCAAGTGTTCGCACGCTCAAGGTCAGCGAATTGGCTATGAGTTGCTTTTCATCCTTTGTTAAACCCAGCGCTGTCTCTTTCATTAATTCCTTCAACTCTTCACGCGAAGTCACCAAGCTGCGGGATACAGTGGGAGAGTTGTTTGGTGGCAAGAAGAAGGATGCGATTCGGAACAATATGTTGGCAAATGGAGAAATCCAATAGTCAATCCATTTAAAGACTCCAACAGTTTTCAAACAAAGCCGATTCGGGAATGTTGTGAATAACAGCTTTGGAGCCAGTTCACAGACGGCATAAAAAATGAATATCAGTGGAAACAGGATTATGAATAACACCCAGGATTCCGAGTGAATTGCAGCAAAGAGCTTGGAAATCACTAAGGCCATCACCAAAAAGTTGGAGGTAGTGTTGACCACCAGGGCAATTCTCAAGAAATGCTCCGGATCTCGAAGGTAGTCATCCAACAACTTTGCTTGTGGAACATCCGCCCTGGCCCACTGGGTGATCCTCAATGGGTTCAGCGAAAGAAATCCCGCCTCCATTCCGGAACACAAAAAAGATAGTCCAATGCACCCAACCAAAGCTACCCACCAAATCAAACCGGTGACTTCGAGGTCCATCATGATTTGCAATCCTTCCATCAGATGTGACTCCCTGCAGAAACCATGTTGTCCGATGAAACCGATTTGACAGGAACTTTTTCAATTTCTAATTCCAATACCCTTCTTGCATCAACTTTTGTGGCTTTCAATCGGTAATCACCATATAAAATTGATTGTCCCTCCTTGGGAACCAGTTCCAATTGATAAATCATCAGGCCATTCATCGTTTCAACTTCCAATTCCTCGTCGTATGGAAAATCCGGGCGTTTCTCATGAAAATCTTCCAGTTGTGTTGATCCAGCTGCCAGCCATACCCCGGGGCGAATTTGCCGGACCGGTTTCTCATTGGAATCTTCCTCCAACTCAAGATCCCCAACCATTTCTTCCAGAATATCTGACATGGTCACTATTCCAGCTGTCTCTCCAAATTCATCCAAAGCAACAGCTAATCCGCGTTTTTGCCTCCTCAGACTTTGAAACAAATCCCAGAGATTCATGGTCTCAGGGATAAAAGCGGCAAATTCCATCACCTCTTCCAATTGAGCTTCCGGCTTTAACAATAATTTCTTGGTGTCCAGGATCCCAACAATTGTGTCCGGATTCTCTTCATAAATGGGAAGTCGACTCCGCTTTAACCTCCTGGCTTCTTCAGCCAGTCTTGGATCATTCTCCGGATAATCAGCAGAGAGACATAACACCTGAGATCTGGGCCGCATCACATCACGCGCAGTCATACGGTCCAATCGGATGATCCCAAGAATGATCTCTTTTTCCGCCTGGCTCAGGCATTTCTGACGAACGGCGACATTCAGCAACTCCTTATAATCCTCCTCATTCATGTCGCCTTGTGGTTGGATACTTTCGGGAATGATACGCTCCATAACCCAGTGGTTGACAGCTATTGCCTGTCGGCAAAAAACTCTTAAAATGGGGAGCGTCACACGGAGTAGCGGGGTTAATTGAACCATCCATTTTTCTGCGCCACGAATCGCCAGCGTCTTTGGGATGATTTCACCGATAATCAAAGCTCCAAACAAGAGCACACCCAAGCCGACCGCAACCGGAAAAGTCCCATGAAAAAGCCACCACAGTCCGACGGAAAGGTAGGTGAAAGTCATGATGGAATTTCCTAAAACAACCGCTGAAAGCGTTTCCTGGCTATTATCGCGGAGGGTTTGAGAGAGGAATGGACTGATACCTTCGGATTTGGCCAACCGCCTGCCCCTCCACTTACCCAATGTGAATAAACAAGCCTCTGCCAGGGCAAAAAAGAATGCCCCTGTCATTGCTACTAATATTATGGCGGTCTGAAATATATTACCCATTCGGCAATCCCTGAATTTTCATTCAAAACAGGATTCGATGATTCCGTTCAGTCAGCTTTTGCTGTTCTGAAACAACACCTCAACCTTGTAGACAAGTTCAATCAAAGAGCAAAAAGAGACAATACGAAAACAATTTCCATAAAATTCCTGCTTCTTTTCAATCTCTTTGGATCAATCAAACTGCGGTTAACGGCACACATTTCGGCAAGCAGGGCTTGTACCAAAAACGGAGGTTTGGGTGATCGGCTGCTCACTCAGGTTGTTGGCATAACTGTTAATGCAAGACCTCACTAAAAAAATCTGTTCAATTTCGGTACTCCGATTTACTGATTGTGACACTATGTCTATCCAATTAAGACCTGAGTCTGAATGCAAGTATGATGCGCTTTCCCTCGGTGAAAGCATGGTGCGCCTCTCGCCCGAAGGCCACGGCCGAATCGAATTTGCTCCCATTCTGGAATGCCATGTAGGTGGAGGAGAATACAATGTGGCTTATGCGTTGGCTCGACTGGGACTTCGAACCGGATTTATCAGTAAATTACCGGACAATCCCATTGCCAGAATCGTTCTGAATCATGGTCGGGCCGTGGGGATGGACATGTCTCATGTCGCTATCGAACCTTATGATGGCGTGGGGCGCCAAGGGCGTGTGGGGTTGAATTTTACTGAAGTCGGCGCTGGACCAAGAGCTAGTGTGACTTTGTATGATCGGGGACATTCCTGCGCCAGCCAGATGAAACCTGGCGACCTGGACTGGAATCAGATTTTCAAGCAACAGGGCTCTCGATGGCTTCATACAGGAGGTATTTTCTCTGCTTTGTCTCCTTCCTGTGCCGAATCAGTCAAGACAGCGCTGAAGGTTGCCGCAGAAAGCGGAACAATTTGCAGCTATGATCTGAATTTCAGAAGCAAACTCTGGTCCAGTGAGGAAGCCATTCGTGTGACAAAAGACATTGTCCCCAATGTTCAGGTCCTCATCGGCAATGAAGAGGATTTTCAAAAAGTTCTCGGGTTTGAAGTCGAAGGGGTTGACGAAAATCTTTCCAGTCTGCCTATCGATAATTACAAACGAATGGTGGAAAAAGTCGTAGCTACTTATCCAAATATCAAAGCGGTTTGCACAACCCTGCGTGAAGTGAAAAGCGCCCAGATCAACAGTTGGGGAGGGATCCTTTGGTACGAAGGTAAATTTTATGAAAGCATCCGATTTGAAGAATTGGAAATTGAAGACCGCGTGGGCGGAGGTGATGGTTTTTCCAGTGGAATCGCTTACGGATTCTCCGCAGGGTTGAGCCCGCAGGAGATTGTGGACTTTGGCGCTGCGCATGGAGCGCTCCTGCAGTCCACGCGTGGGGATACTTCCCAACTGAGTTTGAGCGAGGTCAGGCATGTCATGAAAGGTGGCAGCGCGCGCATTATTCGCTAACAGGTTGATTTCCGGCCAGTCACAGGCCATGTTCTGGTATGTCACCACAGGAACAAGTCCTTTCAAAACCAGTATCCATTGATCCATCCACAAATCCACCCAAGTTCGATGTGATCGTACTGGGTGGAGGTAGTGGTGGTTATGCTGCTACCCGTTCACTGGTGGATGCAGGTCGGCGCGTCGCTGTAGTGGATGGGGCTTCCGAGCTGGGAGGGCTTTGTATCCTGAAAGGGTGCATGCCAACCAAAGCGCTGCTTTACGCGGCTGAGGTATATCATCTGGCTAAATGTGGCTCGATCTGGGGACTCCAGCCAGGTGAGTTGGGTTATAACTGGCAAGCGGTTATGGACCGAAAAAACGAGCTGATCAATGATTTCGCTTCTTATCGTCAGGGACAGTTGAATTCAGGAAAGTTTGACCTGTATCGCTCAAATGCACGATTTGTCGGTCCGCACGAGATTGAGCTTGAATCTGGAGAAAGTCTGCAGGCTGACAGGTTTATTATTGCGACCGGATCCTACATTCCTCCGTCACCCTTTCCGGAATTGGAAATCGTCGGATATCTGACCAGTGACGACTTGTTGAAATTGGAAAAACCTCCCCGCTCAATCGCCGTCCTGGGTGGCGGTCCAGTCGCCGTGGAACTGGCTCAGTTTTTGCAGCGGTTTGGGGTTCAGGTTACATTAATTCAACGCAGCCCGAGAATCCTTAAAGACCTGGACCCAGACGCCAGCTCTGCAATTGAGCGCTCGCTCCAGGATGAGGGTATGCGCTTGTTCACTGATACTCAGCTTCAGGGTTTTGCCACGGAGAACGGCAAGAAGATCATTCGATTTCTTTGCCAGGGAGAACCCCAGGTCGTGGAGGTTGACGAGATTTTGAATGGGCTGGGGAGAAAGCCTAATACCGAGGATTTAGGGTTAAGTCGCACCGGAATGGATCACCAGGCTGGCGGCCATATTCGGACGAATCATTTCCAGCAGTCCAATGTTCCACACATATACGCGGTAGGGGATTGCGCAGGACCTTATGAAATAGTGCACATATCTATTCAGCAAGGCGAAACAGCTGCGAGGCATATCATTGAGGGTGACACGTCAACCCCACCTATGGATTATCGGTTGCTGATTTCAGTTGTCTTTACAGAGCCCCAGGCGGCCACTGTAGGATACACAGAACAGCAGGCAAAGAACCATGGAATTGATTACATTGTGGCGGATTACCCATTCAACGATCACGGCAAATCCATGATCATGAATGCTCAACATGGTTCAGTAAAAATCCTGGCAGCTCCGGATACCGGTAAAATATTGGGAGCTTCAGCTGTGGGCCCTGCAGGAGGTGAGTTGATTCACGAGATGGTCGTGGCAATGGCAGCAGATATGGATGTGCAGACATTTGCCAGAATCCCTCATTACCATCCTACTCTGGCTGAGATCTGGACTTACCCCGCTGAGGAACTGGCAGAGCAAATCCAGGGATGAGCATCCAGGTGTGATGCAGCTTCGGTTGAGATCTCGAATCTGGAACCTATTTATTCTCTAGGAGTTGCCCGCTGATTTCTTTCCAGCATACGCTGCCTCATCTTAGCGGCTCTGGCTCGACTTCTCTGCGTTAGGGAAGAGGTTTGAGGTTGAGCGGCTGTCGTGGCGGCAATTGGCTTTGTCGCTCCTAATGCCTGAAGCCAGTCAGCGCATCGATCTTTCCAGCTTGCCGCATACAAGCCCGTCTTCGAGACTCCAAATCCGTGTCCGCCTTCAGAGTAAATGTGCAGGTCAGCTCGCACCCCTGCCTGTTTCAGAGCCAGATAAAAGATGACGCTGTTTTCAGAAGTCAGAGGATCATCCGTTGCGTGCATGATAAATGCAGGTGGCATGTCAGGATTGACGTGATATACCGGACTGTATCGGCGCACATCTTTATATGTGAAACGGTCTCCCAAAAAGTTACGTTTTATGCTCAACGGAACATACCGATCTTCAAGGCTCGTCACCGGATAAGCGAGTATTAAAAAATCAGGCTTGCAGCTGATACGATCAATCAGATCCTGCGTTTCGGCTTTTTCACGATCCCCTTCCTGATAGGTTGCAGTCGCCAGAGCCGCGAGCAAACCTCCGGTTGAAAACCCCATCAGCCCAATACGGTTGGGGCTGACATTGAAATCACCAGCGGCGGAGCGTATGGCTCGTATGCTGCGCCTCACATCTTCCAAAGGCTTGTCAGGTCCATAAGAATAATTCAATGCCCTCGGTATCCTGTATTTCAGCACCGCTGCAGCAATTCCCATACTATTCAACCAGCGCGCGACATCGTGCCCTTCTTTATCAATCGCAAGATAACTGAATTCGTCTCCCGGACAAATAATAACCATGGTCCCGGTTGAATTTTGCGCAGGCGGCAAATGGAAGCTCAATGTAGGAGCATGAATGTTCGACAGCGCCCGATCCATTTTAGTTTCGCTACGGTGATTGACTTGAACTGGTGAACTGGTCTGCGTGGGAGCTTCGGGCGAATCAGGCGGGGCAGGTAGCCAAAGCGCCAGTTCTGCAGAGCCAATCGGGGAATTCCCAGCTTGTTGTTGAGCTTCTTTCAACCCTTCAGAACCGACTTGCGATGATGGCCCATTCTTCACTTCCACTTTCGGAGAGCTGGATTTTACGCTGGTATTCTCAAAAATACGGCCGTTATTTTGAGATTGAGCACAGACTTCCATGCACCAGAGTATTTGCAAGATCAGGATAAATCCTTTGTATGTCATGAAGTTTCTGAAGGGTTTCATCATTGATTGTGTTTAATGGAGTCTGGTTAGCAACGTACAGGGCCAGTTGGCTTATATTGTGATCCCATTGCAAAGGACTATTCAGGAATCGGCCAGTAGAAGGAATCAATCCGTTGTTCGCTGGCCTTTTGAATCCATTTTTCAGCTTCGTCACCCAACTGCTCAGATAAATTATTCTTCTCAAACGGATCTGTTCCCAAATCGTAAATTTCCATATCTCCGCCAGGTTCTCGACGAATCCATTTCTTGCCACCATCCATTAAGGCTTGAGCAAATTCTTCACCATGGTGTTCCCAGTAAAAAAGACGATTCGTGGACCAGTCCTGGTCACTGAGATCTTCCGCCCACAGCGTCAATGCGGACTGCCCTTCCAGTGATCGCGAAGGTTGAAAGCCGGTCAGTTCTGCGATGGTCGGGTAGAAATCCAAGGCGGTCCATGGCGTCGAATCTGTACTTCCGGCTTCAACTGTTTCCGGCCACCAAAGAATAGCAGGCGTTCTGAGATTGGCTTCATAAAGTCCTTCAAGCTCAAAACGAAGTCCTGTTTTTGTTTGTTGTGGGGTGTCCTCATCCAGCCAGGGCTTGGCTCCTCGGCTTCCAATCAACAGTAAGGCGGTTTCTTCATGGATTTTCTGCTCTTTCAATGCGTCCATGAGTATGCCGATGTCCCGATCCAAACGCTGAAGCCGACTTTTTCTTGAATCCAGGGATGAATCTTCAAAATCATTGTAATTCAAATAGATAAAGAAGGGCAGATCGCTTTGAATCCGTATAAAATTTGTGGCTGCCAACATGAAAATATCTTCTGGAGACATCCCTTTTCGTTCTCTTGCATTGGCGAAAAAAACAACCTCAGCATCGTTACGCCAAAGCTTTTCCGGATGTTTCACACTGGCAGTTTCCAGATCAGCAAATCCCACCCACTCTTGAAATCCTTGAGACAGCGGACCGCCTTCTGTCGTGGCATCTCCCATGTCCCAATACCCAATCATTGCTGTTTTATACCCTTTCTTGCTCAAATCTTCAGCAACTGTGCGATCTTCCAACCTCAGAGAATTCTTTCCCCTGCCTCTCACCCATGCTTTTCCCGGACTTTTCCCAGTGAGCAAAACATTTTGATTCATCGCCGGATCTGTTCCTCCAGTGTAATAATGATCCCATAATTTACCCTCATCCATCATAACCTGGATATTGGAATTTTCCCCAGTCCAATCAGAGAGCCTTTCAAGATCACTTTGCGATAAGTCTGGAGTGACCACTAATATGACATTAGCCAATTCAGTACGTCGTGAAGCAGATTGTGCTGCGGAATGAATGACAGCGCCAAAATTTAACGCTAACGCCAAAGTCATGCTGAGGATCAATTTATTTTGATGATTGAATGCCATATTGTTTGTTCACATGCAGCCCGGTTTATGTGTAATTGAGTCCTTTCATCGTCAATATTTGACTCAGGTTGAAACCCGACTGCTTGAATTGGTGTCTAAATCATTTAATTGCTTAACGCCCGCTATAATAGACCCCGAGTTCTGTTGCAAATTCAAAAATCGACTTTCTTTTCATGTAAACCAATCCAGTTTAAGAAATTATCATGATCCCTTTCCTGCGAAGCAAAAGACCTAAAAGCCAAAGCCCGGGACCTGTCGCAACCTCTGCGAATCAAGATTCATCACTGTCGACTACCGAGGAGGGAATCTCTGATCCAAGCGAACTTGTCTTGCTGCCCAACCTCGAAATGAAGGTCCAAATCCTCGTGGATGGCTTGTACAAAGGTTTGCATCGCAGTCCTTTTCACGGGTTTTCGGCTGAGTTCATGG
>JAUIHU010000740.1 GCA_030432175.1 Verrucomicrobiia bacterium
AGCTGTCATTCAAATCACCAAGAACGTATTGGACCGGTTGTCGAAGCCGCAACCGGTCGGAGATTAGGTATAGGCTCATTGTTTGCATCAGTAAAACAAGTCCTAGTGCGATTTTACTCTATTTACTATTTCCAGGCGCTCCTTATTGCCTTGGGTATGAATCTTTGCCACCCAAAATTGTTGAGAAGAATGAATCTACAAATATTGATTGTAGCTCAGTATGGTTTACCGGTTGTTTATTGGTGAATTAATGGAAACAGAGTTATTCTTGGGCGCCAGAAAATTTTTAAAAATTTAGTCGCCATAGTGTCCTCTAGCTTGCGCGATGATCAGGCAGTCTCCTTCCACGCGGTAGACCAATCGATGTTCTCCATCAATGCGCTTTGACCACCAGCCGGAAAGCTCATTTTTCAGGGGTTCCGGCTTACCAATTCCCCCAAAAGGATCTTTTTGCGTATTCTCGATAAGTTTCATCACTCTCTTTGCCATACGCGCATTCGTCGCAATCCAATGCTGCAGATCCTCAAAGGCCTGCTGCTTAAATTCCAAGCGCATCCTTCAGATCATCAATGGATTCGAAGAATCGGCTCTCGCGGCTTGGCGCCGAGATGGCCTCAAGCAGCCGATCACGATTCTTAGGATCGGATAACAGCTTCTGAGTTGCATCCTTTAAATCCACCGGTTTCCGCTCTGACAGCGTTCGACTCAGGATAAACTCTTTGATGCTCATTCCCTCAAATGTCGCCAGTGTCTTTATTTGACGATGCTGTTCAGGTTCAATCTCGATTGTGAGCCTAGTCATACCATCAAAATTGTCAAAACCCCCAACTTTGTCAAGTTGGGTTTTTACGCTGAAGCGTCATCGTTGTTTTTAAATCATTGACACCCAAAAAAGTAATAAAAATTATTGGCTACCAATTTCCCTTTTTCTTGCCAACTCCACTGGAGCTACACGACAATCCTGGTAGATCATGTGAGGGACAGGAATTTGAAAATCAGGTTCAACATTGATCCTACCAGTAATAAAAATTTCAGAAGTTTGGGTGTCAAAAATTTTAAGAAGAACGTATTGGACCGGTTGTCGAAACCGGTCGGCGATTAGGTATAAGATCGCGGATGGCTTAAGCTAAACAACTGCCATACCAAACCCATGTCTCACTTAAACGGAGGACGGCTCCAGTTGATCTTGCCTCCCGGCTGGTTCAATTGGTCCAACAAAGGTTGCAGCGCTTCGGCGGACCAGGCGTCGTTGGTTTTATTTCCTCTGACTTTCATCAAATCTATTAAATGCTCAGCAGTAGGACGGGTACTGACCAATCCTTCTTCAGGTGTATCACGCCCACCCGCCCAAACGATCGCATTCAGAACCATCATTCGTAAATTGTCGTTGGCCCAGTCCCAGTGGAAATGACCACCCGTGTAAGAAAAGGCTCTTCCCCCTCTGGGTCGGTTGTAAACCCAGGCCACTGTTTGAGGTTCGTCACGCAGCAATAATTCGCGAGCCAATGGTGTCACCGAAGGCGCCTGAAAATCCGGTCCCGGTCTAACGGTGAGCACATCTTCCACTCCGGTTCTTTCATCATCCACCCAACGCATATGAAAGTAACACTCATCAAACAGCTCGAAAGGTATCATTCCCGAGGTAATTGGATGCTCAGCCAGTTTAAATTTCTGATTCCATAAAGTGGAATGAACCGAGTAATCGCTTTCCATATTTCCCCCAAACAACTGCCGATGAAACTCTTTTTCCGCAGGATGACTCCCCGTGGCCCAATGAATTCTCAGGACTCCTTTGCCCTCATTCATGAAGCTCTCAACCTGGCTCAGTCGAGTCACACCCGTGAGGATACTGCGTCCCCATCCATCCGAATAAATCACACAGACGTCAGCTTTCGCAAAATCATCCTCACTTGGCCAGTCGCTCCACACCACCTGGATCTGAACCGAATCGCCCATGGCTTCCTTGAGCGATTCAGCAAGTACAGCCGTGCTGGGATTGTGATCGTGCGCTCCCCAACCGTGCGTGTCAGGTCCTGCCACAAACAATACCGACAGCGGATCTGCATCCTTTGCCAGAGCCGAAGTCATTACACCCAGCGCCATAAATCCTGTTAGTAAT
>JAUIHU010000076.1 GCA_030432175.1 Verrucomicrobiia bacterium
CCGCGCCAATGCCGCCAGCGCCAATCCGCCCGCAAGTTGAACAGCCCAGGAATATTTGCTCACTGCTGTGGACGCCACACACATTGAAGCGGAGGTATCCACCAGCAGATAAACCGGCATCCGTTTCGGCGCTTCGTATTCCTTAACGTGCGGACGTCTCGTTCGCGCCGTGACCCTCCAGTCAATGTCCCGAACGGCATCGCCGGGTTGATAGTGACGCGACTGGGAATAATCCACTCCAGCGCCAAGAAAAATCGAACTGTCTCCGCCGTAGTTCAGACTGTTCGACAACCGACGCACCGCCAGTTGAAACTGACGTTCGTCCAGGTGTTCGCAGACTGAGAGTTGATGTTCCATAAATCCAGATCAGCCATCCATCGACACCAGCAAATCCTGCAACACACCCTTCCCGGTCAATCCTTCTGCCAGCGCTTCATAGGTCAATCGAATCCGATGTAACAACACATCTTCCGCCAGTTCATACAAATCCTCAGGAATCGCATAGTCGCGTCCCATCACATAAGCCCTCGCTCTCGCGCTTTGAATCAGAGCGATCCCGGCCCGTGGACTGGCGCCGAGTTCGATCTCTTTGCGATCCCGGGTTTTTCGAACCAGTTCCACGACATGCTGAGTAAAGACCGGACTGACATGCACGGACTGAGTTTGCTCCATGGCCTCCACAAGATCTTTCATCTTCACCACCGGTTTGCTCTCCAGCGTATCAAAAGCCGTCTTGGCCACGGCGCCCTTGCGGTCCTTTTTCAATCCCAGCGTCAGTGACCGCCTCAGCACTTCCTGCTCTTCTTCCAATGAAGGATAGTCCAACCGGTGACACAACATGAACCGGTCTAATTGCGCTTCCGGCAGTTCGAATGTGCCGCTTTGTTCAACCGGATTCTGAGTCGCAATCACCAGAAACGGAGTAGGTAATGCATAAGTGCGGTTGCCAATGGTAACCTTCCGTTCCTGCATCGCTTCCAGCAGAGCGCTTTGGACTTTCGGAGCGGCCCGGTTGATTTCATCAGCGAGGAGGAGGTTGGTGAAGACCGGCCCTTTGCGGGTGTGAAAGCGGTTCGTGTTGGGATCCAGAATTTCAGACCCGACAATGTCGGAGGGCAGGAGATCAATCGTGAACTGCACCCGGTGGAAGGCGAGGTCCATCGCGCTGGCCAATGTATTCACCAGCAGTGTCTTGGCCAGTCCGGGCATCCCCTGCAACAGCAAATGCCCTCCGGTCAACAGAGCGATCAGCAATCTTTCAACAACGATGTCTTGTCCGACCACCACCTGCGAAACTCGGTTCCGCACGGATTCAATGAATGAGGAAGGCATAATGGATGGAATTATTAATTAATAATTGAAAATTAGGAATGAAAATGTTGGGGCTCGCCTTCGTGCGCGCCCTCCTTTCGCCCTCGTGCGTGCCCAATCATTCTACTGGCGCCCAATCAGATTGATGGAATAATCTTTGTTTTTTGAACTTCTCATCTGTGTCGAACGTCATAAAATTAACAGACTTTTGGCCTTGCGCTGTCTGATGCACGAGACAACCAGCTTTCAAACTGCTGGGAGCAGCTCTTGTTTCCTTCAGTTTGCTTGAAGTTTTTGTTCACTTATTCAATATCAGCATCGAATTATTTAGTTATGAGAAAGCTTACTTTACTGGCTTCGGCCGTTTTAGCCGCGTCTGCCTGGACTTCCTTTTCCGGAGAACTGGGTAAGCCAGCGCCGGAACTCACCATCACCGACTGGGCTCAGGGAGATCCTGTCAAACTGGCGGATGGCAAAGGTAAAAACATTTACGTCGTCGAATTCTGGGCGACCTGGTGCGGACCTTGCCGGACCAGCATTCCGCATCTGACAAAAATGCAGGAAGAGTACAAGGACGATAATGTGATCTTTATTGGCGTCAGCGACGAACCGATGTCCAAGGTCAAACCGTTCGTCAAGAAAATGGGCGATCAGATGGCTTACACAGTCGCCAGTGACACAACTCGCACGATGCACAAAAACTACATGAGTGAGTTTGGTGTGAACGGTATTCCTCATGCATTCATCGTTGATAAAGCAGGCAACCTCGTCTGGCACGGACATCCCATGGCAGATATGGAATCTGTTTTGGATAAAGTAGTGGCTGGAACTTATGACATCGCTGCCGCAGAAAAAGAACGCGCCCAGAAAGAGAATGCTCAGTCTGCTATGCGGAATTATTTCCTGACTTTAATGGAAGGAACCGAAGGTCCAAAACTGGACGAATTGAAGAACGAAGCGCTGGCTGCCATCGAAGGGAATGCTTCTTTGCTGAACCAGTTTTCCTGGATCATTCTGACGGCTCCCGGCATCAAGAACCGCGATTTGCCTCTGGCTCTGGATGCAGCTGAACAGGCGGTGAAACTTACCAAAGGGGAAGATCCAAACGTACTGGACACGTATGCCCGCGCCTTGTACGACACAGGGGACAAGAAGAAGGCGGTCGAAACCCAGCAGCGCGCAGTGGAACTAGCGACGATCAAGGAGCAGAAAGACGCCTTCCAGAAAACTCTGGAAGGTTACAAAGCTGATGGATCGCAAGCTCTCTGAGGGTAGCCAGTGGATTGCGTGAGAGTCCCGCATGCCAGCGTTGACATTAATTGACGAGAACGCGACCGGGCAGGAAACCGGACGTCAGACTCTGAGTGTAGAGTCCGATACACTGACCGTCGCTGAATTGATTGAAGCGCGTGTCCGCCAGGAGTTTTTTGCCTGGGGATCGCGCTCTTCCAATGCCTTACCAGGACTCGTCCAGCCTTCCCGCAAAGAGCAGGCTCTGAATCCGGGAAAGAAACTTCCGTGGAAGAAATCAGAGGAAGCTCCGCAGGTTGAGGATCTTGTCCAAAGAGCCTGGAAAGCTTTTGAGTCCAACGGATTTTTCCTGCTGGTGGACGGACGTCAGCCTGAGTCGCTGGACGAAACAATTCGGGTCCGCCCCGAGTCCGAGATCAGCTTCATCAAACTCACTCCACTCGTCGGAGGATGAAGCGTCTATTTCCTGACCGGTTTCCTCTGGCTGAGGATCATCCTTTGCTGGAGGAACACCTTCTTATTGATCAATATCTTCGAGAAGCGCGGGATCGATTTGGTTCTCGCCTGTTCAGTTTCACCTGGGAAAGTTCTCCTGAAAAACTTCCGGCATTTCAGAGATTCAGCGCCAGTTCCACCGGTAGCAGGCAGCGACTTATTCTTGCTGTGTTGGAACGATTAAAACGAGGCTACCCGAAAGCGCTGGATAATGGACTGGCGGAGATTATCCCGGCTCTGACCGATTTATACTCGCGATGGATCCAGCGGTTTGCCGCCTGGAAACCAGAAGACCTGATTCCGATCCTGGAAGCATTTACCCGTATCGAGCCTGCGTTGAAATATCCCTCCGCGCCACTGCCGGTGGATGTGATTTTTGAAACCATTGAAAAATCACTGGACCTGCATTACCCGACCGAAGAATTCCAGAAAGCGATTCTGGCATTGGAAGACAGTTTTCTGATTCGGCCGTTTACTTTTCATTCCATTCAAACACCTGCCACGCCAGCCAAAAAGCTCAGACCCGCTCCGGAAGAAGAACTGCGCCGTCGGGAGCGTTTGCGATCATTGTTGGAAAAAGCCCTTTCGCTGCGACTGGATCTGACCGAACACTGGGCGCAAGTGGCGCTGTGGGACTGGAGGCAAATTCAGGAAACGGATCCGGATGCAGGGCAGGCGTGGATGGAGTTGTTCCGGCTTGGCGCCCGATTGAAGAGTGGAGCCTTTGAGATGGAGAGCTTTCCGGAGATCCCTGGTTTGCTGTCCCGGATTGGACTCCCTGCATTTCGCGAGTCTGTGGAGCGATGGTGGCGTTGGGTAGGAAAAGAACCTGGCGCTCGCGCTCAGTTAAAGTCAAAGCGACTGGCGCTGGTTGAGGCGGATCCGGGGTTGATTCCCATGCGGAAATCCGGGCTGCCCATGCCGGAATTGAATGTGCATGCGCTGGGGATCCTGACTTTGACGATTTCGTGTCTGGAGCCGGATTGGAGCAGCGTGCAGTTGTCTTTATTAGCAGAACGTTGTCTGGAGCGATGCGGTCCCAAAACCCGGTCATTGAAACTTGCGCGACGGGTGGTTGAGATTTTGGCAACCATTCCGGATCCGGAAGCGGACCGACGTCTTTTCGCATTGAAACGCTGGACGCATCTGGCTTCTGTGAAGGGTTGGATTCAGAAGCAGCTGTTCAATCGTCACCCGCAGTTGGAGGATACGGTAAATCTGCTTGAGCAGTTGGAAGAACGACTGAACCGGGATTCCAGTCTGGATGAAAAATTTCAAGCCACCGCGCAGGACCAGCTTGGCAGGTGGGTTTTGATTCAGTTGGATCCCTGTTTGCACACCCCTATTGGAACTGTGGCTGAATATCGATCCATCGAAAGTTCGCGCCCGGTTCGACCTGATGACGCTATTCGCCAGGCAATTCAATTTGTTCAAGCTGATTTGAAAGATCAGAGTCAGCGGTTGGAATCGATGATTCGATCGAACCCTTCCTGGGCTTTGAAAGACTGGTTGGAGATATACTGGAACAACCGACTGAACCGACTGCTGGCCTCACGGTTGGTCTGGACTTTGAATGATCCATTTGAAGAACGCATTGAATCGGCCATTCCGAAACCGGAACCGGTTCTAACTTCAGACGGGCGCCATGTTTCATCCGCGTCAATGAATGATGAATGCCGGTGGATGCGGCCGACGGGAGAGATTCTGAACGATTGGGGGCCTCACACCGAAGTCCGGCTGTGGACACCGATTCAGTCGGACGTGGAGTCAACTTTGGCGTGGCGAAGATTTCTCGAAGAGTATGAGATTCGACAACCCTTCAAGCAAGCTCATCGGGAAATCTATCTGCTGACCGACGCCGAAAGAACCACTGAATACCACTCCAACCGATTTGCTGCGCACTTTTTGAAGCAATCCAAACTGCGCGTACTTTGCCGGGAGACTGGATGGAAGTATCAACCGATCGGATATTGGAACATGAACCACGGAGTCCTTACGTGCGCGGAAAAGCGGTTGGAATCCTCGGACATCATTGCCCACTTTCACCTTCAGGCTGCTGCTGGAGCTGAACTGAATACGAATACGAACACTTCCCGACAGAATCAACGAGTCGTGAAAGGAAAAGGCCCGATGCCTGTGGTGACATCGGATCGGGTGGAGTTTTGGAAAGGCAAGGAGCGCATCCGGCTGAGCGAAGTTCCGGGGGCTTTGTTCAGTGAGACGATGCGGGACATCGATCTGTTTGTCGGGTTGTCCAGCATTGGGGCAGATCCGGACTGGGGGCGCGCCGATCATTCTCCCGGACTGCGACGTTACTGGCGGAGTTTTGCATTTGGAGAACTCACCGAAACAGCTCGAACGCGGAAAGAAATCTTGCAGCGCCTCGTTCCCCACCTGCGCATCGCCAGCCAGCTGGAATTATCCGACCGATATTTAAAAGTCACCGGACAGATTCGCGCCTACAAGATTCACCTGGGGAGTGGGAATATTCTGATGGAACCGAATGACGAGTATCTTTGCATCGTCCCGGATAACCAGAAGTCCGGTGAAGAACCGGTTCAGGGTCTGCCATTTGAGGGCGATCCGACCCTTTCGATAATTCTCAGCAAAGCCTTTCTGCTGGCGAACGATACGCGGATCGCTGACCCGGTTATCGTGGGGCAGATCAGGGGTTAGGAATTGAGCTCCACTCGCCGAGCTGGGGCTCAGCGTTCCCGGCAAACCGGACGTTGCCTCCCTGGGAACGCTAAGCCCTAGCTTGGCGAGGTTTAAAAGGGTTCTCATGCACGGTGAAATCTAAAATCTTTCATCCTTTCGCTGAAATCAACAGCGCGGTTCTTTTAGAGTTAGCTCCCCTCGCCGAGCTGGGGCTCAGCGTTCCCGGCAATGGGACTTGACCAGATTCTAAACTGGAGGAATTTGTCAAATGGAATTCAAAGGAGGAAACGAAGACAAAAGTGGAAATCAACTCAACCCCCAACCTCAGCTCGGCTTCAAGGAACGCGAAAAGCCATTGCAGCGCCGTGAATGGTATTCTCGTGACTATCTGCCTCACAGGAATCAGCTGAACTTGAAGCAACATATCACGTTTCGGTTAGCTGACAGTCTCCCGAAATCTAAGCTTCGCGAACTGGAATATGAGAAAATCATCTGGAAACGTCGTGCTGCAGATGATCCTAATATGTCGCGTGAAATGCCCGAGTCCGAACAGCGCAAAAGGATTGAAGATTTGCTAGATGCAGGTTTGGGATGCTGTGCTCTGAAACATCCTGAGATCGCTAATGTTGTTCAGGAAACATTGCTTAAATTTGATAATTCCAGATATCACCTTTTTGCATGGTGTAATATGCCCAATCATGTGCATGTCCTCATCGAGCCACTTTCCGAGCTTGGGAAAATTATGCAATCCTGGAAATCTTATACAGGTAAATGGGGGTGCGGTTAAAGGAGGGGGGCATTGAGTAAGAGTCTGAATAAGTCTTTTTGACATCCAAATTTTCTACCGCTTGCACCATTTTACGCCACCCAAAATTAATCACACCTTCAACCTACCCACTGAAAAGATAAGTACCTTTTTAGCATCAGTAATTTGGAAATAAAAAACAGCGAAAGGAGCAATCCGAAGACCCATTGAGGAAGTTTCCTGTTATCATAAATGAGCGCCCAAGTGATGAATATCGGGAAGCAAACCACAAAAAAACGGAAATAGGAAAGCAGATGGTTGCTTAAGGCCGGAACAATTCCGATGGCAAGACAATAAAGTGAAACTTCGAACTTCTGTCGCATCAAGAGGTCAGGGATGGTTAAGCAAAATGCCAGAAACATCATTCGATCCAGGAATCCATGCGTCGGATGAATCCATTGGTTACCATTCCCAAACGCATTTAAAAATGCTGGCAAGTCAAATATTTTGGAGATTGATGGCTGATTTAGAAACTGACCCTGAGCCAGGAATCCGGCTAAAGGATTTCCTGTGACCACCATAAAGAAAAAGAAATATGCCAGATATCCCATCAGCGGAGCTAAAACAATCCACGGAGTTATCCTTTTTCGTAAAACCTGCGTCATTAAAGGAATCAGGATAAAAATACCGATTGCCTTGCTGAGAGGCAGAAGAAATGCTCCGAGAATCAACCAACCAATTCTGCGCTGACTCAATGAATACATTGCCAGAACAGACAGGAAAAAGAACAGACTTTCGGTATAAATTAAACTAAAGTAAATAGTTCCAGGAAAACAGACTATCAACCCAATTGTTAAGCGTGATATGCGCTTGCCGTGAGCATTCTGAATCCATTGGCTTAGCGCCATAACAGCGCTGAAAAAAAGCAGATTTGACAGGAGCAGCCCCCAGAAAAAAGCGCCTTGAGTTCCCCCCAGCAAAGAAGCGGGCCAGATAAGCGCAGGCCACAAAGGGTAGAAAGCATTTAATGGAGAACCAGGTTCGTACCCGGTTGACGCAATTTGTAAATAATTCCCAGCGTCCCAGGATGCCCATTGTGCCCACACACTTAATTCGTTGGTCTCCCGGATACGTGGCCAAACTGAAATATACTCGTGAAAAGATTCATATTGTCGCAGGTCCAGTTCTGTCCCAAGACTGATAAAAATAAAGCCACTGACAATTGTAGTTACCAAGTGAAACCCAACTGCTAGCAACAAACTCCAATCCGATTGAACAGTTGTCGCTCCCGAAAAAGTGTTTGCTTGATTTTCAATGTCCTTGTTCAATTCCATTCGAATGAGCGCAGGCTCGATATTGAAGTGAATAACGACCATTCAAAGCGCCAGCAAAGATACTGTTCGCGAGAAATGTCATTCCGGCGAGAGCGGTAACAATCACGAATATTTTTGTTTTACTGATCATCGTTTTATAGTGTTATTTTGTTTTGTTTTTTTGTTGTAACGCGCTGCGAAAGTTCCGCAAGGAGAACAGAGGGATTGCCACCAAAGCCAATCCCAGCAGTGCGTAAAGCGCCAGGCGATACCACGACTTCAAGGTCGGATCCATGATCGGGTTAAATTCGAGTTGACTGCCGATGAGTGTCGCTAAAAATGGGTTTGTTGAAGACAACCAGAAATTGGTCGGAGCATTATAATCAGAGGCAATCGTATATGAGACTGTATCAAATGATTCTTTGTCTCCTTTTTTCCTGAAACGCGTGTCCTGAACTCCAACCACTCCGGTTACTGGTGGAAGGAATGACTGCGGTTCCCTGACTTGTTGTACCTGATTTACAACGACTTCAAATTTTGCAAAGTATTTTCCCAGTTCAGGACGATGCTCTTTTGGATACTGCTGAAGGATAATCTCTTTGTTTCCTGGATATGCCACTAATTGTGCTTTCTCAGGAATTTCATATCCGTAATACGTTTTGGACTGAATCACACGATACTCTCCGGCCGTTTCATTTTCTGGCCAGAACTTTAAACGCTTGTTGTATTGTTTGTTAAACCGCTGTTTGGAGTTCAGGTCTTTTGGCGGCGCTACGAAAAGGCGTTTCAATTCATCCTCAAATGGTAGATCCAATGACGTGTCACGAATAAACTTTGCGGCTAAAGGCAGAAAAGGACGCGTCGTCAGCGTGGAGCGCTTAAGTCGGAAACCAAACCCGGATAAATCATGTTGCTCATTCTTCCACAACAGCGGCATGGAAATTTCGGAACCTGCCATCGATTTGGAGTCCACCCAATCATTGCTGCAGTACATAAACCACAACACCCTTGCATTGTAAGGTAGAAATGAAGGAAAATCTTCTCCTGACGAGAATCCCTGTACCGGAGAGTTCGGAGGGTTCTTTCCTCCTTCATGATGAGAATATTTTACATGGGTTCCAGAATCATCATGACCGCCCGTATAGCCAAGAGGACGCCCCTGACTGAACTCAGATTCCATGCCCTGGCTGCCGATTTGAGACAATCGAATTCTCCAGGAACCATCAAAGTCAGTTATTAGTTCAAATTGATGCGTCTCTGTCAGGAGAGGGTCTACTTGACCAAGATTATTGTAAAACTCCCCTTGCACTTCACCTGAAAGAATAAAAGCTGCTTTGCCACTGATAGTTGCAAGTGTGGTTATCAACAATAAACAAGACAGCTTTTTTGCTTTTTTATTCATAGCTAATTATACCTTTGTAAACTTCAGTTCAGTTATTTTTTTACAACAAGTAATACCTCCAAGTATTCCTGTAACCAGCGCAACCCAAAGAAGGTTGTTCAGCAGTTGTACTTCTGATTGCGCCAGTTGATTGATGAACCCTATACAACCGCACGGCTTTTTATAGGCCACAAGCCAGAGCCCAAGACGATATATGCTGAACAATGCGCAAACACACGCAATCGCCAGGTCCCCAATTAGAGTAATGCGTTTGTAAAAGTACGAAAACAGAAGGGACCGCAGTATCAACCCACAAGCCAATATCTCAATCCCCGCCGCCATCATTCCAGTAGTTTCCAACTGGAGGAATGGGAATATAGGATCGGCATATTTGCCGTAAGAGCCTTCCAAAGTAATAGAAACCACTTTGGAAACTGCAGTAACCAAAAACAGAGCCAGGTAAAAAACCAGAAATGCTGTTCTGATTTTATCAAACTTTATTGAGTAAAAATCCGGCATGGAACCCGGACCAAGCTCCAATGAATGATCAGATCTCATTTTAAGATATGTTTTAAATTTGAAACCCTTTAACCCTCAAACGGATCAATTGCTTTACTTATTTAAAATAATCTTCCTTCGAGAACAAAAACTCCCTTTCAAAGAAGTAATATTACTACTCCTTTGATCGTTTCTGGAATATATTTATTGTATACCGGCGCCAATCTCCATCTTGATTCCGGTCAAAATTCCTTGGACGATTACAGAATTAGATAATCCGGAAAAATCGTCAATAAAAAAAATTGATTTTTTATTAAAAACATGGATCTTTCTATATCAACCGCCTGATGATCCTGGGAATTATCCGGTGTGATTTTTTTTCTAGAACAAATGTTTTATAGTCGGTTTGAATCCCTTCATGCCTGACTGATTTTCACTCTCCTGGACTTTTATGAGATCCACTTTGATCCAGTATATAAAGTTCTGTTTTGTTGGCGCATCCGGTGTCGTTGTTGACACCACTGTCATATGGTTGTTAATCAGCGCTCACCCGACAGGTTGGGAGATCTCATTCTGTAAATTGTTTTCTGCTGAGGTCGCTGTTTTAAATAACTTCTTCTGGAATGATGTCTGGACCTTCAAAGCGCCTGATCCCGGAAGAGAAACATCCTGGCTGAAGAGAGTCATCAAATTCAACCTGATCAGCTTGTCCGGCATAGCTTTCAGCCTGGGAATTATCCATGTGCTGGTATTTGGGTTCCAGCTCAATGTCCTGGTGGCTAATGTTTCCGCCATTGTTCTTGTGAGTGTCTGGAATTTTGTGATGAGTTTGAAATGGGGATGGCAGACAAGTGATCCAGGATACACTGGAGATGCGCCTTCTCAATGATTCAGATTTCAACGCATCACATGACCTTCCATTCAAACCATTCCACTCGTTTCCATTGTCAGAACAAATCTTTCCCGGGCTCAAAAATTATTTTTCTCTGTTGGCTGTTTTCTGCGTTCGTGATTAGATTAATTATCATGCAAATATGTAGAATTCGAACCGCACGTTCCGGGCTGGCCCACTGGTTCAGCTTACTGAGTCTGACGGTTGCTGGATTACCTCTCGCGCAGGGTGAAGCAACACCATCTGCTGAGGATAAATCCATTTCATTTAACCGCGATGTTCGCCCCCTGTTGTCCGACAACTGTTTCCATTGCCATGGTCCGGACGAAGGACATCGCAAGGCGAAATTGCGTCTGGATCTTCAAAATCGCGCCCACGAGTCCGTGATTGTCCCAGGACATCCGGAAAAGAGCGAACTGGTCACCAGGATCCATCATTCGGATCCGGACGAGCTGATGCCGCCTCCCGAGTCGAACAAGTCTTTGACTGCCGAAGACAAGGCCGTGCTGGAACAATGGATCCGCGAGGGAGCTGAATACGAAATGCACTGGGCTTTCATCCCTCCAGTGCGTTCCGAATATCCGCAAGTGGATAACAAGGATTGGTCTCGAAATGGAGTGGATCCTTTTATTCTGGCCCGTGTTGAAGGAGCAGGATTAACACCGGCTGAGGAAGCCGATCGACGTTCTTTGATTCGCCGTGTCACATTGGATCTCACCGGCCTGCCTCCGACACTGGAAGAAGTGGAAGCTTTCGTTAACAATCCGGACCCCAATGCATATGAAACGCTCGTGGATGAAT
>JAUIHU010000077.1 GCA_030432175.1 Verrucomicrobiia bacterium
CAAACAATAGGGCTGAAGGCCCGACACATTCATAGAACCCTTTCTCAAACAATATTTTTATGTGTCGGGCCTTCAGCCCTTGGAAATATTGTGGTGAACTAAACCTGGGCTTGGCAGCCCAGGCTGGTATGTGTCAGGCCTTTGGCCTTGGGAAATTTTTCTGCCACCCTTCTTTAATCGCGCCCTGAAAGGAGGGAGGATGTTTATTCGTTCAGCCCACTTCATATCCTGGCTCCACTCGCCGAGCTGGGGCTCAGCGTTCCGAGGTATTGCCTGCCTGGATTCACCACTTCATTTTCCAACCCTGATTCTGATTGCCGATGAAAGTGTGGTGACGTAGAGCCATTTTTCATCCGTATCAAATACGCAGTGGGTAGGGATTTCTTCTAAAGGAATTTTGCCGACCAATCCATTCGCTGAATCTAATACAAAAATCCCACCGGGACCTGTTGCAAATAGCAGGCCTGAACTGTGAACAGTCATGCCGGCAGGCGCGCCATTGTCTGTTGTCAATCCGTAATCCGTTGCATCCAATATTACCGACCCGGACCCGGCTTCGTTGTTTTCATTCAATGAAAATCTCGCCCATATCGGACGACTCGGATCAAAGTTAGATACATATAGTTCTGTTCCATCCTGAGAAATCGCGATCCCTCTTGGAAATGCAATCTTTGATGTGACCAAATGTATTTCTTTTTCCTCCTCAGACCAGCGGTAAACTCCATTGAATGTCAGCTCTAAATAGGGGTCCGCATTCCCTTCCGGAGCCCGCAGCGCCGAGTCGGTGAAAAACAGATCTCCGTTGGGATGAAAAGCCAGGTCTTCTGGTCCCTGTAGTCGACGTCCACGATATCGGTCGACAACAATTTTTTCTGGTTGTGCTGTCCATTTCCTGAACCGCTTCAGCACGCGTTCTTCTGGATCGCATAAAAACCATTCCCCGTCCTCATGACGCACAAGTCGAGTCCATCCCTGCCCCAGATCAGCACCTCGGTGATCGGACCGATATTGATCCACAGGACGTCGTGTGGTTCTGGCTTCACCAGCCTCATCTGGTCGAATCACCTGAACCAGTTCCCGGCCAACGCGCCACTTCCAAACCGAACGGGTTGGCGGTTCGCAAAACAACAGGTATCCGCCTCCGGATGTGTCAACCCACTCCGCTCCAGTCAGAGCCTCAAATCCATCCCACCATTTTTCCACCTTCATTGTTTTAGCAAATTGGGAAGGAAAATCTGGTGAGATATATTTCAGGTCTACTTCATTCACTTCCAGAGGACCACTGGATTGAGGCTCCCCTTCAATCTCAGCGCCGATGGGCGAACGAGCGGTTTCGCAACCTGCGCCCACAATCAAGAGAGTCAACCCAACCGGGATCAGAAGACTGATTGGGATTAAAAATCTTAGCCAGGAGTTCTTCAGGTGGTTCATGATCATGGAAAAGGCGTGTGGATGATTTACCATCCAAAAGGATCCAGCCCGGTCAGCTTCCAAGGTTCCAACAATTCCTCAGGGATTTCCTGAAGAAATCTCGAAGGAGGCGAGAACGGGTCATCGCTATAGTACCCACCTCGCGTTTTCATCACCGGATAACACAACGCCAACCAGTCTTTAGCCCGCGTTACAGCCACATAAAACAATCGGCGTTCTTCCGTCTCTCCACCAGGTTCATTCAGTGATCGGTTCGATGGAAACTGGCCATCGCAAAGTCCAATGACAAAAACCGCCTGAAATTCCAACCCTTTAGCCTGGTGAATGGTCATCAGCTTGATCGCCTCCCGCCGGGTTCCGTCTGTTTCATCCTGTTCCGAATGCTCCTGTTCAATCTCAGTCAGCAGCGCCAGGTCGGAAAGAAATTCCTCCAGCGTTGGAAAGCTTTCCGCAAATTGCGCCATCTGTTCCAGATCCTCCAACCTCGATGAAGCGTTGTTGAACTGTTCTTCTACATGCGCTTCATATCCGCGTTCCAGGATCAACCGAATCAACGCCCCGGGTCGATTCCGATAAGGCTCCACTTCCATTTCAGCCAGATGCTTGCCGACAATCTGCATCGCGCTCTTGGCTTTGGCAGGCGCGCTTTCAGCGGTGCGATTCCAGAGTCTGGAGGCGCGAAGATCAGCGGATTCTTCTGCGTGACTCTGGTAGTAAATCGTCCAAAGCGTCCAGAGTTTACTGGCGCTGCGCAATCCCAGTCCAGGCAACATCAAAGCCAGTCGCCTGAAGGAAATCTCGTCTCGCGGATTCACGATCAATTTCAAATGAGCCAGCACGTCTTTGATATGGGCCTGATCGAAAAAGCGCACTCCACTGCTGATATCAAAAGGCAGCCCGCATTTTTGCAACGTCATCTGCAGTTCGCTGGAGTGAAAGTGAGATCGATACAAGATGGCAATTTCCCGCAGTGGAATACTTTCCTGCTCGGCCAATTCTTCTATTCTCTGGAGAATGAAATCCGCCTGTTGATATGCGTTTTCGCAAGCCACCAGCGCCGGACGGGCTCCGGATTCAGGACGATTTGCTGAAAGTTTTTTCGGGTAAACTTGTGGGTTGTGAGCAATCGCCGCATTGGCCACTTCCAGAATCTCAGGCACGCTCCGATAATTCACCTCCACGGGATAAACTTGGGCTCCAGGAAATCGCTGAGCAAACCCGAGTATATTTTCCACGTCAGCTCCTCTCCACGAATAAATGCTCTGCGAATCATCACCAACGGCCATGACGTTTTTACGCTTGGCGGCCAGTTTTTGAACAATCTCCGCCTGAATACAGTTCGTGTCCTGAAACTCATCTACCAGGATAAAATGAAACTGCTCCTGATAACGCTCAAGCACATCCGGATTCTTCTCCAGCAGATCCAGCCAGAGGCAGAGCAAATCATCAAAGTCCATTCCATTGGCTGCCTTTTTCCTTTCGTGATAATGCTTCGCGATCCAGAGTATTTCATCCAGCCAGGCAAGTTGACTTTTGTAACGATTTTCCAACAACTCCCGCAATGGCATGCGAACATTGGCCGAGAGCGAAATCATTTCCAGGATCCGATCCGCTTTGGGAAATTTCTTCTCCTTCACGGCTTTGGATTTGGATTCACTGGCGATGGTCTTCAACAGTTGCACCGAATCATCACGATCCAGAATGGTGAAATCCCTGCCATAGCCCATTTTGTCGGCATGCCTGCGCAACATGCGACTTCCCACAGAGTGAAATGTTCCTCCCCAAAGGCCAGCGACTGTGGTTTGAACCAGAGCGCTGACTCGTTCCAACATTTCCTTCGCTGCCTTGTTAGTGAACGTCAGCAGCAGGATCTGATCTGGATTCAATCCCTGATCCAGCAAGTAAGCGACCCGATAAGTCAGTGTGCGGGTTTTGCCGGATCCAGCTCCCGCCAGAATCAATGCAGGTCCTGGTGGCGCTGTTACGGCTTTGTATTGCTGATCATTCAGCTCCTTCTTGTAATCAATTTGAGATCCAAGTCCGGCGCTCTTCTTATTTAATACATACTCCTTCACCTGAGAATTTCCTCCTTTTGCTGCTCCATCTGACGCAAACCCTGAAGTATTGATTTCACCAGGCCCGGTCCTTCGTAGACCAGTCCGGAATAAATCTGAACCAGGCTGGCTCCAGCATCCAATGTGGCGCGAACGTCATCCGCATCGATTATTCCACCGACACCAATGATCGGAACATTTCCCTGGGTCCAGTCACTCAGTCTTCGAGTGAACTCCAGACTTTTCGATCGCAATGGACGTCCGCTGAGACCTCCGGTTTCAGCCAGCCCCCGACGGCTTTGACCATCACGCCCTTCTGGACGAGCGAGTGTTGTGTTGACAGCCACCCAACCGGCGACCTGATTTTCTGTCCCCACTTCTACCGCTTCTTCAACGGCAGCCCAGCTCAGGTCCGGAGCCAGTTTGACCAGGATCGGACGGTTCAATGTGTTGCGTCGATTGAGTTCCTTCAATATAGCGCTGAGCGCTGATTTGTCCTGCAGTTTCCTTAAATTCGGAGTGTTGGGCGAACTGACATTGACGACAAAAAAATCGACCCAGGGACTTAACGTTTCCAAAGAAAGCGCATAATCCTCAGCGGCAGATTCCAAGGGTGTGAGTTTGGATTTTCCTAAATTCATCCCCACCGGGCAATCCGGCCAGGCTCCACTGGATTTCCATTCCTGCAGCGCCTCTGCCATGGCTCTCGCTCCAGGATTGTTGAATCCCATCCGATTCACCAGCGCTTCTTCTGCAATGGCGCGAAACATTCGAGGTTTAGGATTTCCTGGTTGCTCCAACCAGGTGACACCTCCCAATTCAATGAAACCAAACCCAAGCGCCCGCCAGACTGGTAGCGCTTTTGCGCTTTTATCCATTCCTGCCGCCAGCCCCACCGGATTAGGAAATTCCAGGTCCCAGATTTTAACCGGTCGTTGTGGCGCTCTTAACCCCAACCTCAGCGCCTCCACGGCTTCCGACCAATGAGACAGACTCCCCAGAGCTTCGAGTGTCAAATCATGCGCCCACTCAGAATCCAACTGAAACAGCAATGATCTAAACGCTTTCCAACAATTCACTTTCGATATTTCCATGCCCAAACCACCCAACCTGCTAGCAGTGTCATAGCCCCCACAGCGCTTTCCATGGGTCGCATCTGAACAGCAAAAAATGTGGACCCCAGAATGCAGAAAACAAAGACAAAGGTCAAAAGAGTCCATCGAATTGGGACAGATTTTGTCGGATCTTTCACGCGACGCCACCAGGAACAGGAAATTGTCAGCGCTGTGCAGAGTCCGAGAGTAAACCCGATATAGGTCAGCAACTGTTGAAAAGAGGCGCTCCATAAAAGGATCAATGCCAGAAAGGATTGAGCGGCGATGGCGCGTCTTGGATGAGGTTCCTGATCGTGAGTCAGCGCTGGAATGATCCCTTCCCTGGCCATTTTCTCAAGCACTCGGGAGCCTGCCAGCGCCATGGAAGAAACCGAGGTCAATAACGCCAGAGCAATCAGCGCTGTCATTCCAGCCGCCAGAGCCTTCCCGCCCAGCGCTTCAGCGGCTCCATTACCAATATCTGCTCGACCAGCCAGGTCTGCCACTGGCGCCGCTCCCATGAACACTGCATTCAATCCTAAATAAAGGGCAGTGATCAACAGGGTTCCAACCATCAAGCTTCGAGGGAGATCTTTTTTCGGATCTCTAAACTCTTCGGCCAGGTAAACACTCGCGTTCCAGCCCGAATAGGAATAATAAATCCAGACCAGCGACACTGCGAAGACCGACCAGGGGAACCCTGCGGATTTGGCCTCTGCTGTCGTGTTGGCCATCATCGACTGCAACAGTGAGGAGTCCTGAAATCCAGACTGACTGAATCCCCAACCGATAAACAGGAAGATCAGAAAAAACTTCAGGTAAGCCGCGAGATTTTGAAACTGAGCGCCTTTTTGAGAAGAGAAAAAGTGAAATGAACTGACTGCCAATATGGCTAGTGATCCAAGCAATCTGGCATCCACTCCGGGAATCCATCCATGCAGATACTCTCCAAAGCCAAAGGCTGCCGCTGCGATCGGCGCGGAAAATCCAGCAAAAACCGAAACCCAACCCGCAATAAAGCCCAAAGACGGATGGGCGATCCGGGTCAGGTAAATATATTCCCCGCCCGACTCCGGAATATCCCGCGCCAACCCGGCATAGCATAAAGCGCCACACAGCGCGATCGCGCCACCCATCAGCCAGGCCAGCAGAACCAGAGGAGCAGAGCCCAGGTCAGCCAGTAAAAAACCTCCAGTCGTAAAAACACCTGAGCCGACCATGCTGGAACCCACCATGGCGACTCCTGTCCAGAAGCCAAATTGAGCTTTGGAATGACGCTGCTTTTCAGTCACGTCGTGAACTGGAGGGGATTCATCCCCAATAGCGCTCATTCAGCTGAATCGCACTTGGTAGATTTAAATCGCCGAAAGTAATTCTGCTTCAAGAGGTTTTCTTCACCCTCCATCTTGAAACCAGCATCTATAATTTCCTGAGAGAAAACCTCTTTGCCAGCGCGCACATGGTTCATGATAAAATCGGAACTTTCTCCTGGAATCCGCTCAAAATCGACCAGGATCAATACGCCTCCCGGGCGCAGCGCTTTGCGGATGGATTTTACCGAACTGTCAGGGAATTCGAAGTGGTGGTAAACGTCACAAATAAACGCGATATCTATCGAGTTTTCAGGCAAATCCACTGAATCTTGGGAACACAACACCGTTTCAATGGACTCAAACCCTGCTTTCCGGGCACGCGCTTCAATGCTCATCAAAAACGGCTTGGCAATATCAACGGCATAAACCTTACCTTCCGGACCGACCTTCTCTGCCATCAGGAAAGTGAACAAACCCGTTCCTGAACCAATATCTGCGACCTCCATCCCGGCCTTCACGCCCGTGGCTTTGACGATTTCATCACGCAAATCAAAAACTTCCCTTCCCTCACGCTCAAACCGCTCCACCCAGTCGCCAACATTGAGGTCCGGGCTCAGATAATTCCGATTGATGCCAGGATTGACACTTTGCTTCTCTCCATCACCCTCCTGAGCAAGAGCTGAAGAGGTGAATCCGGTTGAAATAATAAACGCTGTAAATAAGGCTCTTTTCAGAACACAGAACATTTCCGGGAGGCAAGTTAAATTCTTCATGTATAGCTAAATGGTTATTGTGTTATATCAACTCTTCCGACGCTTTAAGATCAAGAGCAAAACGAGGAATATGAAAATTCCTATGCCCAGAGCAACATAGACGTAGTTCTCGATCACAAAATCAGGGATTGGCGCTTCTGTTTCCTCTGCCCAGTCGCGAATCTTCTCTTTCACTTTGCTGGCGCCCGGAGACTCTCCTTCAACCGAATCAGATTTTTCGGCGCCTGATCCTCGAGTATAGCTTACGCTGGCAACCTTACGCTCCGTAATAGGTTGAGACATAGCCATCTCAATCTCTTCTCTGGATAGAAAAGGATTGGGAATCAACCCCACTACTCCTGAAGATGAACTGAATGCGATGCGCGTTCCGTCTGGAGAATATCTGGCGCTCAGAATTTGGTCCAATCCTGGTTCCATCAATCGAATTAATTGACCATCCGATACCCGCCAGACCCTAAGTGTGCCATCATTTCCAGCTGAAACCAAGGCCAGACCATCCGGAGAAAAATGAACAGAACGCACTCGCTCCCGGTGGCCCCAGATTTCTCTGAGTTCCTGCATCTCCAGAATATCCCAGATCTTAACTTTGCTGTCGCCACCCCCGGAAGCCAGCAGGGTCCCATCCGGTGAAAAATCCAAAGCTTTCACTGCCACAATCTCTTCAATCAGAATCCCCTGATACTTCCCATCCGGAAACCCCCAGAGACGAATTGCGCTGTCCCCACTTCCAGTCGCAATTCTTTTTCCTGTTGAAGAAATACGAACAGAGCCGGCTCCTTCAATATGACCGTCCAACATTCGAACAAAATCACCAGTGAAAGCATCCCAGAAACGCACAGTTTCATCTGTCGACGCAGAAACCAGCCAGCGTCCATCCGGTGAGTAGTCCAGGGCCTGAACCTCACCTGCATGTCCTTCCATTGTCCGGATCAATGATTTGTCCGCAACACGCCACATGCGGATCTTTCCGTCCACTCCCGCCGATGTCAATGTCAGGCCGTTTGGTGAAAAGGCCAGCGCTTTGATCTCATTGGCCTCAAAAAAAATCTTTCGGATCTCTCCCGTCGCAGCGTCAATTAAACGAATCTGGTGATCCGCCCCTGCTGCGGCTAAAAATTTGCCAGACGGACTGAAATGAACAATATTTACTTCTCCTTGCGCATCCTCCAATTGCCAGATCCAATCCATTGCAGTTGGTTCCTGCGCATTGGTAGTCTCCACCAAAATGCTCATCAGTCCAACCATTCCAACACAGACCCAAATCTCGAAAAAAATTCGAGTCAGCGTGTGTCTGAATGATTGGTTCGAAGATTTTAAAAAACTCATAGCCAGGTCTGCTGCGCTTATCTGAATTGATGATCAGCTATAAAAGCGCCAGTCCGATTTAAAATAAAGCTAAACCGGAACCTTAAAAAAGAATTCAGAATCCATCACGAATCCAGTTATAAACTTTCACATGCAGCGCTACGGCTTCATTCTTGGAATTCTGATAACCATCCTTCTTGCGGCGGTTTTCCCAAAAGGCGGAGCTGGACCAGGGTATTTATTACCGGATGTTGTTTCCAAAGGAGGCGTCTGTCTGATCTTCTTTTTCCAGGGCCTGGCGCTGAAGCCGAACGAAATCAAAAGAGGCGCTTTGAATTGGAAGCTGCACCTGTGGATCCAGAGCTTTATATTCGTCCTGGCCCCTGTTCTGGCCTGGATGATCGTATCTGTTTTTGGAACTGAATGGGATCCAGCGCTGAGAGTGGGTTTCCTTTACCTTGGCTTTTTGCCCACAACGATCACCAGCGCGGTCGCCTTTGTGATCAGCGCTCAGGGAAATGTGCCGGCCGCAATATTCAACACTTCCCTTTCCAATGTTGCGGGAGTTTTTTTGACGCCTTTACTGACCGCCTCCGCCATGGGAGCCGTTGGGTCCGGGTCTCCTCCGGTGGGGCCTCTGCTTTTGAAAATCAGCATGATCCTGATTCTCCCATTGCTCATGGGACAGATCATCCGCCCTTGGCTGGCTGTTGCCGCAGTCCGGTACAGACCTCAGATCAAGAAACTCACTACGGGCATTGTTTTCTTCATTCTTTACACAGCTTTCTGCGATAGCGTTCTGAACGAAACGTGGAGTTTGCTGAATGTTGGGGATATGACATCCGTATTAGTATTGACTCTGATGTATATGGGATTGCTAACGGGTATTATCTGGTTTGTATCCCTACAAAACCAACTAGGGTTTTCGGAGCAGGATCGCAGTGTGGCTGTGTTTTGTGGATCTCAAAAGACTTTGGCAGCCGGAGCCCCTATGGCTGCCTTTATATTTACGGCTCAGCCGGAAGTAAATCTTTCACTCTCGCTGGCTCTTTTACCTTTAGTGATTTATCACCCATGCCAATTGATCCTGGCTGCGATGTTGTTGCCGAAATTTAGAACCAGACCACCCGCTACGTCTGATGAACATTCTGACTAAATGTAGTACATCCGATCCAACCCAGCTCCACGTTCAAGAATCTGTTTGAAATTAATGCTGTCAAAAGCCTCATCCACACGTTCCAGAGTAGTCGACCAAGCCCATTTTAGTTCAGGCGGACAATTTGGATCTTCCACCGCTGGTGATGTCAATGTCTGACCATAAACGCTGCGGAGAACGGCGCCCAGCGTGATTTGCTCCGGGTCTTTCGCCAGGCGATACCCACCTTCCTTCCCTCTCTGGCTTTTCACCAAGCCTCCCGATTTAAGGGAAATCAAAATCTGAACGAGATAATTGGCCGGAATCTCCTGATCCTGAGCCAGTTCTTCTATTCGATGGGTTTTACCCTCAGGATATTTACGAGCCAGCCACAACACTGCGCGCGTTGCATAATCACTTTTAACAGAAAATTTCACAAATTAGCTTAAAATAGTTCCGTATCAACAAGAGAATGTGGTTTTCCCATTATTATTTCCGGCATTCAGATCCAGCGTTTATTTTTACCCGCCTTCTTTTTGTTTTTATTCTTCAGTTTTGACTTTTTATTGATAGGCGACTTTTGCTGATTTGAATTCTTTTTAAAAAATTCATCCGAGTTATAAATGGGCCAATCTCGGATCAGGTCCACTGGATTTATTCCTATGCCGCCAGTCTGCCGACAGATATACTGATTGAAATCCCTGGGCGCTGAACTGAGTGTTGTTTCCATTCTCTTCAATCCTTCTAAAGCCTCATTGTCAGCGCTGAGTTGATCGACGATTTGATTCATATAATGCTCGGTCGTTTCTACCCGTGAAACAATATTAGCTTTTGCCAATGAGTACCAGATGCTGTTGAGACTTCGAGGATTGATGCCTCCGGTGCAGAAAAAGCGCATTCTTTGTGTCCACTCATCCTGACTGACTAAATCCAGAAGGGTCATGTTCCCCATGATTTCCAAGGCCAGGCGTCGCCACTCTTCTGGACGATCTTCGTCAGTGGCCACGCTGGAGCAAAAGTCAAAAAACTCTTTATCCTCTAACCTAAGTACCCAAGTCAGGACTTTTCTGAACCATTGGTCCCCTAAAAGAGCTTCAACAAATTCGATATCTTTCTGAGACATCATTTCTCTCAGGATGTCTTTGATTTCTTCGTTTTTCCAATAGAGCAGGAATTCGATCCCGTGAAGGTATCGGACTTCATCATAATGCCTGATTTCTTCAGCATCCATGGCCATAATTTTACGCCAATCCTGAACAAACAAAGGTGTCACTTCCTCTGGGTGTTCCAAAATGCACTGCATCTCCTCTTCTGGAAAATCAAATTCAGGACGGTTAAAATAATTAAGTGCAGTTTCAAGATCCATAATTCAACAAAGCAAATCCAGGAAGCGATTCAAGGAGGGTGGGCTCTTTGCAGTTGAGCCTACTTCTAAAAATCGCTCCATTCGACGAGCCGAGCCGGTCTCAGCAGTCCCGGGATTCCACCCAAATTCAATCACAACGGTAACTCCAGACATCAAACCGGTTAATTTCTCCTTTGGCAAGAGTTCGCAAAAAATAGTACAGCATGAGAATTGTTGCTCAGCTGGTTGCAAAAGATTTGCTCACTCTGTTCACCTACGTCATTTCCACAATAAAAATCAAAGAACGCTTCTTTTTGGGGAAATGATCCTGATATTGCCAAATATTAATCCAATCTTCCTTCAGGATCAAGTATCCAGATCGAACATTGGAATAATTTCTGCTTAGTTCTGGATAGTCCTGCGCTACCTGATATTTCAGGACATTTGATTGACCAACCCGAGGAAAGTCCCCATGGAATCCATTCAAGATCCGAACATTCCAATCGATCATTATAAAACTATATTTGAAAATGCGTTAGAGGGCATTTACCAAAGTTCTCCTGAGGGCCGCTATCTTCGAGTCAATCCTGCCCTGGCCAGAATGTATGGCTATAGCGACCCGGATGAATTGTTGAATGGAGTGGAGGACATTCCTCACCAAATCTATGTGGATCCAGAAAAGCGCCTTGAATTTGAAAGTCAGATGGAGCGCGAGAACAGGGTGATTGGACTTGAATACCAGATTCGTCGGAAACAGGGAGATACACTCTGGATCTCTGAGGCGGCTCGCGCTGTGCGGGATCATTCTGGGAAATTGTTATATTATGAAGGATTTATTCAGGATATTTCAGCCAGAAAAAGGAATGAGGAAATAAGATCCCGTCTGGAA
>JAUIHU010000741.1 GCA_030432175.1 Verrucomicrobiia bacterium
CTTGCGATTGGATCTGAGGACCTGACCGCGTTGAAGATTCTCACTGATTCACAAGGTGGAGGAGGTTTTAAACTTCATGGAGTTGCTGCATTGGAAATTGCCGTTATTTTAAACAATCTGGCTGCAGTTCAGTATTTGAATGAACAAGGTGGTGACTTAAAATACGTGAATCCCGATACTGGTTGGAATCTTCTTGAAACTTATATATGGGCGAACCGAGGTGATTATGAATGGAGAAAATCGCCGGAGTCTTTATCTTTCGATAAAAGTAAAATCGAAGTCTTATTGGAAAAACAAGGATTGGCAATCTCACACCTGTACCCCGCTGTGGCATCTAATGATCCCAGTGTTTTTAAAAATCTAAGTTTTGGGCGGCAGGATTTCATGAAGCGAGTCGAACTTTCAAATGAATTCTTTGTTGGATTCAACCAATTCGAAAACCCGTTGCTGGGTGATATTTTGTTTGAAACATCGTTCATGGGCAATCCAAAGTCTTACAATGTGATGGAATTGATTATTAAGTACAATGCCGATCAGATCTTTGACGTGCTCAGTTCGTCTTCCTCTGAATACAGGGTTGCTTCAGATTTGTTTAATAGTGAGCGCGTTGTCAATTATAGCAATGCAGATACTTTTGTGTCAAAGTGGAAGGAGCTGGCCGAATCCGGGATTCGTCTTGAATATACCAGTGTCGATGATAATACATATTCCGGTGGGCAGTATTCGTCAGTTGACAGAAAAACTCGGGATCTATTTCAACAACTAAAAGGATGGAAGGTAAATTATTAATATCTATAAAAGGTTAACAATACAGCTGATAATTATTAAGCAGAATCTATCCCTGAGAAACAGAATGTATGATTTAAACAGAGCTTTTACCAAAGCGTAAAAATGCAGAAATTACAGGCAATAATGGCATAAAAAAAAGAGCGGGTAAAAAAAATCACAAATATCCTTTATCCGCTTAAAAACACAGATGCAAATTAACACCTAATAATTCATATTCAAAAGAGAAATTGAAAAGCCATAAAACAAAGAATAGAAGCATCTGAACAGAGTGACTAACGCCAATAAAAAGTGTGAGTGTTGTTTACAAACTTGTTAACCGTCCTGCGCTCTGAATGATATACCATCGCAATGTAGAGATTATTAGAAAAATCCAGAGGAAAGAACGCTCAAATGTGACGTTTCGAGACGTTGGATTCACTTATAACTATGTTTTGCGGTCCGGAATTTGATTTACGCTGTTGATGTCGGCAATGATGTCGCTACTGGCCCAGTCCGGGATTACTATCGCCGAAGCGGGGCGGACATTGAGCTTCAATACGGACATCCATTGAAGAGTGTTAGGCTGCCAAGTGCATGAAGCGCATGATCAGGTATGCATCAAAGAGGTGGATCGACTTCTGGTGGATGAAACGAGTCTGCGCAAAGGGCACAACTACGCGACGTCGTTTCAGAGCCCGTAATCCCCGAGGAGAACAAGCCAACCCGAGTCCTGTTCTTCACCGAAGGGCAGGATCACAAGGCGCTAGAAGCGGTCGCGCAGTTTCTTGAGGAACATGATGGGGAGCCTGATCAAATAGAGATGGTCTGTTCAGATATAAGTCTGGCTTTTCGAAAAGGGTTCAATGAAAACTTCCCTGCAGCGATCCTGGTGACCGACTATTTTCATGTCGTTCAGAAAATCGTAGAAACCGTCAATCGCATCCGACTTGAAGAGACCAAGCAGGTTCCAGAGTTGTTGAAAAACACGAAATGCCTTTGGATCAAGAAGGAAAACAAACTGTCCACCCAGCAAAAGACCCAACTTCATCGCCTTTGTGACTACAAGCTCAAAACAGCTAAAGCGCATATGATCCTGGTGGCGTTTCAGGATTTGCTCATGGCCAAAGACTTTAAAGAAGCCTTGGGAGGACTGAAGTGGTGGTATTTTTGGGCAACCCACAGTCGGATCCCTCAGATCATCAAGACAGCCAAAGAAATCCGCGCTAACTGCTGGGAGGGGTTGATCAACTACTTGAGGTACCGTCTCACCAATGCAGCGGCCGAAGCCATGAACGGGTTAATCCAGGCGGCGAAGAGAAAGGCCCGTGGCTTTCGGAATTTTGA
>JAUIHU010000078.1 GCA_030432175.1 Verrucomicrobiia bacterium
TGGAAAATTTTCACGCCACCCGACTTTAATCGCACCCCCTCACATCGTGATGCCATTTTTAAAATCGACTGTAATAAGTAATTAGGCTAAAAAGTTAAAGTATGAGCCCCAATGAACAACCAGGTTCCGATTATTGTCAGACCCCGGAACATCTCATTCATCGCCGGCGATTTCTCCAGGGTTTGGGCGCAGGCGCCGCCGCTTCGATGATGAGCTGGTCTGGTTTGTTCTCAACCCCTTCCTTTGCAGAAACCGCCAGAAAAAAACAGAAGCGCTGCATCCTGCTGTGGCTTTGCGGGGGACCGAGTCAGTTTGAAACTTGGGACCCAAAACCCGGTCGTCCGACATCAGGCCCTTTTGGATCCATCCCGACTCGTATTCCAGGCATCCACGTCAGCGAATTAATGCCAAGGTGCGCAGGCATCATGGACAAGCTGGCAGTGATCCGCTCCATGCAAACGCAACCCAGCGAGCACTTTCAGGCGATTGATTTGTTAAATCGCGGCGCGTCTCCCCGCCCACCCTTCACCCGCCCAACATTGGGAGCAGCTTTGGCGGAACAACTCGGGCAGCTGGACAGCGCAATTCCTAATTTCATTCTACTGGACCCCTGTCCGGAAGGGAATGAATTCAAATCTTTCAAAGCAGGAAACTGGGCAGGATGGCTGGGCGCTGAGTATGGTCCGGTACGCCTGGGAGGCAACTACCAGATTCCCAACATCGAGCCACTCGCTGAAATGAGTTCAGCTGATCTGGAAGAACGCGAAGCCCTCCGACGATTTTTCAGTAAGAAATTCGAAAACGACCATGACAGCAAAGCGGCTGCTTCCTACAACGCTGTCTTCGAGCGAGTCAAAGGTTTGATGAGCAGCGCTCCATTGTTCGATTTGAACCGCCTTCCGGAAAAGGATCGCGAACGCTACGGACCTGGCACTTTTGCCCAGCATGCCTTGCTCGCCAGAACACTTGTGGAAGAAGGCGCTCCTTTTGTAATGGTCGCCAATGGGATGCCCTGGGACGCTCATGTATTCAACCACGAGATCTATCAGATGATCGTGCCGGAGTTGGACCGGATCCTTTACCATTTGATTCAGGATCTGGAAGATCGCGGCCTGCTCGAAGACACACTGGTTGTAGCGATGGGAGAATTCGGGAGAACCCCTTGGTACAATACGAGTCGAGGGCGGGATCACTACCCTAATGCCTGGAGCCTGGCGATGGCTGGCTGCGGGGTTCAACCGGGCGCAGTTTACGGAGCAACTGACCTGGATGGCGTGGAAGTCTCGGAGAATCCGGTGAATGAGAAAAATCTCTTCGCCACCATTTATTCAGCTTTAGGTTTGGATCCTTATGCAGAGTACAACCTGCCCAACCTACCCACTTTCCACCGCGTCGAAGAAAAAGCAGAACCCATCCACGCCATTCTGTCCTGATTTAATGATCAAACCTTTCATTTTCTGGAAACCTCATGAATGATTCTGAGAAATCAACCACCACTCTGAAACCTGCTCTTGAACTCCGGAAACAAATAGAGATACCAACTGCTCTTTTTGATCTGGATCTCATCCCGGCAGACAGCGACACTGATTCATCTGAAAAACTGCTGGCAGCTTGCCTCAGTGGTGAAATTCTGGAAATCGACCCTGCTACTGAACAAACACGAACACTGGCTCAACATAAAAGTTACGCTTCGGGAGTTCATTGGAGTCCTCGGAACAACACCGTCTTGTCTTCTGGTTACGACGGATGTCTCTTGTGGACTGATTTAAGTAAATCTCACACTTATAGAAATTTAAAAGCACACGGATTCTGGTCCTGGCAAAGCGCGCTCTCCCCGGACCAATCTCAATTTGCATCAGTCACAGGACAATACCTGAGCGGCAGCTATGAATACAAACCCGCTCCATCCAACGAACCCTGTGTGAAAGTGTATGATGTTGAGTCCGGTTCATTACTGAGATCCTGGGAAGCGCTTCCCCCAGTGCAGGCCGTTACCTGGAGCCCGGACGGCAAGTACCTGGCGACAGGAAATCTCATGGGTCAGATTCGGATCTGGGATGTTGCCGGGAACAAATTGGTTTCGGATTGGGAAACCGGGGAATTCACAGGTTGGGGGATCATTAAAGGCCATTACTACACCGGTGGTATCTACTCGCTTAGGTTTTCACAGGATGGAGAAGCTCTTTATCTGGTTGGGATGGGATCCACACGAGATCCGGCAGCTGGCAATGGTCGTCAGATGTGGCAAAAATGGGATTGGCGTCAAGGAACCAAGCTATTGGAAACCTCTGGAAAAGACAGCGGTCAAGGTTTAATGGAATGGATGGAATTTCATCCTTCTGGCGCTTGGTTTGTCATGGTAGGCAGGTTGCAAAGTGGTAACTGGAATGTCGCGCTCTTTGATTCCAAAACTGGAGAACTGTTGCATTCGCTTAACACCAAGAACCGTGTGACTCGCGCGCAATTCTCTGTCGATGGAACCTGGTTGTTCCTCGCTGGAATGGTTTCACAGGGTGGTTTAAAAGATGGAAAGTTTCGCGACTACGGACGGCTTGGTATTTACGAAGTTACATCATCCGAAGAAAACACTGACCAGTCTTGAAATTCTCAAATAGACGGATATCGATCATGTGACCAAACCATTGAAGCGAATTATCAATAATTTTCTTTCTTCATCTGTATCAGCCAGGAAAACTTTTTAAAATTATCTTTTTGCAGTAACCCCTTTCAGGTCTTCATCGAACTGGTCAGTAATGAAACAATTACTGACTAAAAAAATCAATCGTTCTATTGCTGCAGTCTGCATTCTAGGAACGGCTCTTTCTGCTTCGAGTTCTCTGGGGGGAGCGCTGGAGAAAAAAATTGTCTCCGCAGATGCTAAATGGCTTCTACATCTGGATGTTGACGCGCTTCTGAAATCCAAGGTTGGATCTTACGTTCATGAGAGCGTGTTGGAACCTAAGATGCAACTTCAACGCTCAATGATTGAAGGCATGCTGGGAGTTTCCCTGAAACCGGAGCTTGTTCATTCGATTACCATCTATGGGGACAATTTTCAAAATGAGCCACAGTTGCACGCAGTTGCCTTGATCAGAACCGAGATCGACATACCCACGATTGTCAAAAAAGTTCAGGAATTTCAAAATCTTGAAGCCGCGCAATCCGGTAAGGAAGTCGATGCCAAAATCAAACTGATTCAGTCCAAACCTTACGCCATGTACTGGATGAAAGGCGATAATGGAGAAGATGTCTACTTCGCCAATCCATCCGGTAATTTGTGGAACCTGACTCTGGATAAATCCAAACTGGAATCCTCTGTAGCAATCATTCAAGGCAAAGCATTAAATCTCGAATCCAGTGCCGACCTTAAGAATCTCAGCCCGGATAACCAGTCCGTATTGTTTCTTGCCATGGCAAAAGGATTTAACGAAAGCGCGCCGCTACCACCTCAGGCTCAAATTCTTAAGATGGCAGAAAATGCTTCAATGACTCTGGGTGAAACCAACGATCACATCCAGGCCCGGTTGACACTGGCTGCCCGCACCAATGAAGCAGCAACTCAAATGACTCAGTTGGCTCAAGGGATGATCGCGCTACTGACCCTCAGCCAATCAGAAAATCCAGACGTTATGGAACTGGCCAGAAACACATCTGTGACCCAAAAAGATTCCAAAGTTTCATTGACTGTGAAGTACTCTATCGACAAGGCATTGGCTAAAATTAAAGAAGAGGTTAAATAATATGAAACTGGAAGATGCCCTTCCAATTCACTCAGCCCTGCGTCCGGCATTGAACGCTTCCAACCCCATCCCTGAACTTTCAAGCGATCATCTCCAGGAGACTTCCCGGAAAGCGGTCGCCGGGTGTCCGGAAGCCTTCAATGCGCTGGTTGCAGAACATCTTTCGGGGCTGTGCCTTTACCTCGGGAAATGGTTCGGTTCGTTTCATGACGCTGAAGATGTAGCCCAGGATGTTTTCATTAAAGCCTTCAAAAATATTCACCAGCTCCGGCCTGATGCCTCTTTCAAATCATGGCTTTATGGGATCGCCCGCCACACTGCCATGGATGCGCTGCGAAAAAAATATCGAGAGCCTGTGTTTGACAGTTCCCTGGAAATCAACGCTTCAGAAGAAACTGATCTTGAAACACCCGAAACTCAACTCACAGCCAAAGAAAAATACGAACAGGTCTGGGCGTGGACTCGAATGCTCCCAGCCAGACAGCGAGAAATTCTCTGGCTTAAATACTCTGAAAATTTTTCGGTTAAAGAAATCGCCCGAACACTTTCACTCACACAAGTCCATGTAAAAGTGCTTTTGCATCGTGCAAGAAAGACACTGGCGGGACAGAAATCTCAACTCATGGAAATCGAAGGAGAATTGAAATGAAGGAACCCCATCCATTGGAAACCTTAATGCGAAGAACAGCTCAGGCTGAACGCAATTCCCTCCAGCAAAACCTGGACCATCAATTGCTCCTGGAAAGAATACAGAGAGAGGTCCACGAAACCAACGCCACCCACTCAACGTATTCCACGACAGAGAATTCACGTAAATGGAGATGGGACTCCATTCTCAGCGGTGGGTTCAGTCCAATTCAATGGATCCCGTTCGCTGCAGTATTTCTGGCATTATTAGTCTCGCTGATAGCTTTGAAATGGACAGATACAGCACAATCCGTAAACCCCTCCGTCGAAATCAGTCAGAATCATCAGGTTCCAGAGTGGATTGTTGAAAAAGCAGGACCACAAGAATTCACCAAAATATTCACAACAGCAGCCTCGTTGCCTGGTTTTGTCAATGATTTGGGAACGCCAATGGAAAATGAGTGGAACCTTTTTCTGCAGGACGCACGGATTGCTATGGATTCTGCAATTTCAACGTTAGCTCCAACTCTGGTGTTATATCAACCATTGCAATCAGCTTCAAACCCCTCGGTCGCTGAGTAGCATTGACCCGGAGATCACTCCATCTTTATGATTGGATAATGATCTCCCGCTTCAATCTTAACAATGCTGTGCTGCAATTTTTGCCAGCCCCGTTGATGCTGATGGCAACGCTTTTGAACATGCTTACGTGCTCAGGGAGAACTCAGGAAGTTGCAGCACAGTATCAGTGGATCCAGCCCATAGCTCAGGAAAACCGCACAGACACGATCAGCATCGAACCTTTGCTGAACGAAGCAAATTGGAAACGGTCACATGGGGGAAACTCCAATACGAGATATTCAAAGCTGGATCAAATTGATCGTGGCAATGTTCACCAACTGCAAGTCGCCTGGATTTACCAATCCGGAAAGGGAAGCGGGAACATTCAATGTAATCCAATCGCGGTGGAAGGAACCATCTATACTCCCACACCGGACGGCTCCATTGTCGCCATTGATGGAAGGTCCGGAACCGAAATATGGCGTTTCCAGGCAGAAGGGATCGTAGCCCATCGAGGACTCACCTATTGGCCTGGGAACAAATCCATCCCGTCCGCTTTGTTCTTCAATGCCGGATCAAAACTCTACGCCCTCCAACCCAAAACAGGAAAACTGCATCCCGGGCTCGCTGGCATCGGCTCGATCCAGGTCCCTCATTTTAAAGTCGCTCCCGTCATCTGGAAAAATACCGTTATCTTCGCCGGCTATGAAAAAGATGTCTTCGCTTACGATTTAAAAACCGGAGATAAAGTCTGGGAATTCCACACACTACCGCAGCCAGGAGAATTTGGATATGAAACCTGGTCGAAAGTTGAGCAAGGAGCCAATTCCTGGGGAGGGATTGCGTTGGATCAACAACGCGGCATCGTTTTCATTACCACTGGATCACCCAAGCCAAATTTCGATGGAGCCGGACATACAGGCGACAATCTTTTTTCCAACTGCGTCCTGGCATTGAACGCCGAAACCGGCGAACGTCTCTGGCATTTTCAGGAAATTCGACACGACATCTGGGATCTGGACATTCCTGCGCCGCCAATTTTGGTATCTATGGAGATGGATGGACGTCGAGTTGATGCAGTTGCGGCTCTGACTAAAATTGGCAATACCATCCTGTTGGACCGACTGACCGGTAAACCGATTTTCCCGTTCCGCCTGCGCCGCGCTCCTGCCTCCAATTTGCCCGGAGAAATCACATCTGAATGGCAACCGGACCTGGAATTACCCGAGCCGTTCGCTAGACAGGAATTCACACTGGATGACGTGACGCGGTTAAATCCAGTAGCGCGAGAACACATCATGCAACAAGCGCTTCGAGCAAATCATGGTTGGTTCCAACCCTTTGAAGCCGGCAAACCAACTATCCTGTTCGGTATTCACGGTGGCGCCGAGTGGACCGGGGGAGCGCATGATCCGATCAATGGAATGATTTACGTTAGCTCCAATGAACTCCCTTGGATCATTACCGTGGTCTCGGTCAACTCGGTTTATCGCTATAATCCCAACCAACCGCTCACACCCGGAGAAACTCTTTACCAAAACCGATGTATTGCCTGTCATGGAAGAAACCGTGAAGGAGTCGGAACTGCGCCGGCGTTACTGGCGTTAAACCAGCGAATGACGAGAGATTCTATCGAATCTATCATCCGACACGGTAGAAACCTGATGCCACCCAACCCGGACTTCACCAGCGATCAGTTAAAAGACCTGGCGGATTTCCTATTGGATCAGGATAGAAATCAAATTGAATCAGACACGATACAAAACACTCAACCTCAATACACTTTTCTAGGCTTCCAGAAACTATTGGATCCGGAAGGTTATCCTGGCGTCACTCCACCATGGGGAACATTAAACGCGATTGATCTGCAAACAGGAAAAATCAAATGGCAGGTTCCACTTGGAGAACACGAGAAACTTTCGAAGCGGGGAATTGGAATCACTGGAACTGAAAACTTTGGGGGCCCCATGGTGACAGCCGGTCGATTAGTGTTTTGCGCAGGCACAAGAGATCAGAAAATTCGCGCATTCGATGTCGACACTGGCGTGGAACTGTGGAGTCACAAATTACCTTTTGGAGGATATGCTCCACCATCCAGCTATGCCATTGACGGGCGTCAGTATATCGTGATTCCCGCAACGGGAGGCGGCAAACTCGGAGGGTCGATCGGAGATACCTGGGTTGCTTTTACACTACCAGAGACCGAAACAACGAATTCCAACTGAGGCAAATAAAAAGCGTCGTCCGATTTTGGACGACGCTCGTCAATCAACCCATTTTCATTGGTTGAAAAGTATCTGACTCAAGCCTGAGCTTCAGCCATCTCTGCTTTGCGACGTTGTGCTGAACGTTTCCGCTCATGAGGGCACAAAATCTTTTTACGCAGCCGGAATTTGTTTGGAGTCACCTCGACATACTCGTCGTCATTGATATACTCCAAAGCTTGTTCCAAGGCGAGTTTCATCGGCGGTTCGAGTATGATGCCTTTCCCATCACCAGAAGAGCGCATATTAGTCAGCTTCTTGGTGCGCACCGGGTTGACTTCCAAATCACTTTCGCGAGCGTTTTCACCAACGATCATTCCCTCATAAACCTTCTCTCCTGGCCCCACCAGTGTGCGGCCGCGCTCCTGAATCAGGTTCAGCGCATATGAGGTGGTTTCTCCATTTTCCATTGAAACCAACGCCCCGTTGCGCCGGGAAATGATTTCACCCTTGAATGGAGAGTAACCGTGGTAAAGGTGCGTTAAAACTCCCATCCCACGAGTCAGGTTAACCAGATCCGATTCAAACCCGATCAATCCCCGCATCGGAATCAAACCTTCCAGGGTCACCATATCACCATGGTGATCCATGTTCTCAATATCACCCTTACGCGCCGCCAGCAACTGCATGACGTCCCCAACGCGATCGTTGGGCGCTTCGATGAAAAATCGTTCAATCGTCTCCAGTACTTTATCGTTCTCGTCGCGCTTCATGATCACCTCAGGGCGCGAAATCAACATTTCAAATCCTTCCCGGCGCATCTGTTCCACCAAAACAGCAATGTGCATTTCGCCACGCCCGTTGACTTTGAAAATGTTCGGCGCATCGGTCGGTTCCACCTGCAGACTGACATTGGTCCGAATTTCCCGATCCAAACGCTCCCGAATGTGGCGCGCTGTCATCAGATTCCCGTCCAATCCCGCTAACGGACTGTCATTCACAGCGAAGAACATAGAGATCGTTGGCGGATCAATCGGGATAAACGGCACTGGCTCGCGCTCTTCACTGTCTGTCAGCGTTTCTCCAATAAACACCTCTTCCGTTCCAGCCAAACCAATGATGTCACCTGCTCCTGCTCCATCAATCTTGATTCGTTGCATCCCTTCAAAATGGAATACAGCCGAAACCTTGAACTTCACTTTGGAACCATCACCACGCAGACAAACCACCGAGTCACCTACAGCGACCTTGCCTCCCATGATTTTTCCAAGAGCGATTCGTCCCAGATATTCTGAATAGTCCAGGTTGGAAACCAACATGCGGAATTCACGATTCGGATCGGCTTTGGGTGGATCAATCTTGTCCACGATCATTTCAAACAAAGCCTCAACGGAGTCCGCTTCGTCATCCAACTCCTTCTTGGTGATCCCCTGTTTGGCGCTGGCGTATATGACTGGAAAGTCAAGTTGTTCATCGGTGGCGTCCAATGAAATAAACAAATCAAACACCTGGTCCAAAACCTTGTCTGGTTTCGCAAATTCACGGTCGATCTTATTGATAACGACCAAAGGCTTGGCTCCCGCTTCCAATGCCTTCCGCAATACAAAACGGGTCTGCGCTTGAGGCCCTTCAGCGGCGTCCACCACCAGTAGCACCCCGTCAATCATCCCCATCACACGTTCCACTTCTCCACCGAAATCAGCGTGCCCTGGAGTGTCTATCAGGTTGATGAATGTGTCCTTGTATCGAATCGAGGCATTTTTAGCCCGGATCGTGATTCCTTTTTCCCGTTCCAGGTCCATGGAATCCATCATCCGTTCTTCGACGTGCTGGTTCTCCCGAAACAGGCCGGATTGATTGAGCATGCAATCCACCAATGTGGTCTTGCCGTGATCGACGTGCGCGATAATCGCGATATTTCTTATGTTCTGAATGTCCCGCATACTTGAAAAAGAGACGTTTGATGACTTTAAGCCATCAAAGCGGCTTAGTGTGCCGTAGAATTAAGGAAGGTCAAGCGCGCGTTTGTCACAATTTAAAGTATTTTTCTTAAAATTGTAAATTCGGATCAAAAACAGGCCCGTCTCGAGCAGTTTTTTGGGGATACGATTAATTTTGGCTAGCATCCCGGTCACGCTGAGCCCCAGCTCGGCGAGTGGAGCCAGCATTTAGAATCAAGCTGAAATGCAAATAGGGCGCTATCCTTTAAACGCACCAGTTTGCGCGATTTCAGAATGAACGAATTTCCATTTCAATACGTCTGTGTTTATATTCGCCGAAACGACAAAACCTGATGGGAATTGGAACCGGTGAATCACTTGGATCCAATCCGAATTGAACACATCATGAACTTTAACTTACCCACATTATTGTCCAGCCGCTGTTCAGGATGGCGCGACAAAATCATCTACACTTTTATTTCGCTAATCAGCTTGTATGCAATGACAACAGGAGCTGAGCCGCTGAAAGTCTGCGTTTCCACTCCTGATATTCAAAGCATTGTAGAAGCCATCGGAAAAGATTCAGTCAGCGTGACCTCCTTCAGCCAGGGATCTCAAGACCCACATCAGATTCAGATCCGTCCCAGCATGGCTCGCGCTTTGCAAAACGCCGATCTCGTCATCTGGATCGGGCAGGGGCTGGAGTCGGCCTGGAAGGATCGCTTATTAACCCAGGCTGGAGCCGAGCAAATCGCTGATGGATCCAAAGGTTCGCTTGATTTAGGACAGTTCGTAGAACCACCCGAAGAGCCAGAAGAGGAGGATGAAGAAGAGGAAGCAGGTTTTCATGAAGAGGGAAACCCCCATTACATGCTGGATCCATGGGAAGGTTTGGAGTCGGCGCGGCGTATCACGTTGAAGTTGATTGAGCTTCGCGGGGAAGAGGAAGCCACTTTACAAGGCGCTTTTGCAGAGTGGGCATCCGAATGGAAATCACTCTGTTTCGGAGACTCTGGAGACACAACAGATTGGACAGAATTTTTAAAACTCTCAGATGAGAGCCGGATGGATTTATTTAAGAAATGGAATACTTCAGCCCGTGAATCCAAAACTGGTTTATTCGGAATGATGGCAAACATTCGATCTACCCCCCTGGTGGGAGATCATGACCTTTGGGGTTACGTTGAGCGCCGTTTTAATTTGAATGTGGTCGGATACATTGAAGCCCACCCTGGCGCAGCTCCAACAACCCGCCACTTGACGGGTCTGGTGAAAGAAATGAAAGCAACTAACGCCAAAATCATCCTGCAATCTCCATATTTTTCCAAACGCTACATTCAGTTTGTTCAACGAGCCACTCAGGCTAAAGCAGTTCTACTTGCCCACCAGACACAAGCGCTCCCGGAAGCTTCCTCCTACTTGAAAATGTTGGAAATCAATTTCAAGCGTTTAGTGGACAGCATTGAATCCACTCAATAATAAATCAGGTTAGCACTGACTGATAATGAGCGCGAAAGACCGACGCTTCTGGATCAATAACTTGTCTGAAAGCCAGGACAAAATAATCCTGGAGGGTCCGGAAGCGCGTCACGCTCAAACGGTTCTCAGATGTCAGGTGAATGATCCAGTCAGCCTGCTGGACGGCCAAGGTCATTACGCAGCGGGCAAGATCATTCACATTGAAAAAAAACGTCTGGAAATCCAGATTGAATCATTCGAGTACCAGCCGCCGCCGATTTACCAGTTCGTGTTGGTCCAATCCTGGCTGAAAGGAAAGTCCATGGATTGGACCCTTCAAAAGGCCACTGAAATCGGAGCCACAGACATTGTCCCGATCTGGACACAGAACTCTGAAATCCGCCTCAAACCGAAAGATGTTTCAAGCAAACTCGAAAAATGGCAAACAGCGATTCGGGAAGCCTGCAAGCAATGTGGACGACTCCATGCGCCTGTGCTGCATCCACCTCTTTCATTCCAGGAAGCCGTGAAGCATTGGAGCGGACCCGAACATTCTCTCAAGCCACTCGTTGCCGCCCTGACAGATCAAACGCAATCCATCCATCAAGCGCTTCTAGCTCACCAGAGTCTACCTCCTCAGCATGGAGCCTCCATCTGGATCGGACCTGAAGGAGATTTCACCCAAACTGAATACCAAACCCTGTTCGAGACTGGAGCGATCCCGGTGCGGCTCGGACCTCACATCCTTCGCAGCGAAACCGCACCAGGATCG
>JAUIHU010000742.1 GCA_030432175.1 Verrucomicrobiia bacterium
TGGCGAAGTTTCCGATCACCACGCCGATATCGTCATTGTTGCGATAGAAAGCCGTATCGATCCCCATCGCGCCACGGGCTCTTCCATTCGGATCAAATGCAATCCCGGACATCCCAGCTTTTTCAACGAATGTTCCGTCCTTTTGATTCATGAACAATTGGTTGGCGGTGGTGTCATTGGCGACGACGATGTCCAGAAAACCATCGCGGTTGAAATCCAGCAGACTCACCCCCAGTGACTTGGAAGCTGGGGTCTGGCTGATCTGGTTCAGCTTCGCCACGCCGGAGGATTGACTGACTTCTTCGAACTGGCCGTCACCGTCGTTCCTGAAAAGAAACGGAGTGGATCCCCCAAAGTCAGTAGGAGGTCCATAAGCACGATGGGTTCCGTCAATGGTGAAATTGACTTTGAAATCAATCTCCCGATTCCACTGCACGTAATTGGCGACGAAGAGATCGAGATCTCCATCCAGTTCCATATCGAAAAACACCGGCGCCACACTCCAGGCGTTCGGATCCCCTTCGAGTCCCAGTTCCTCAGCGCGTTCCACAAACTTTCCGTTTCCCTGATTTTCAAAAAAGTAGTTTCGTCCCACACAGGCGATGTAAACATCTGGGAAGCCGTCCGAATTCCAATCCGCAGAAGCGACTCCCATCCCCACCATTGGAACATTCAGACCTGCTTCTTCCGTTACTTCCGTGAAAAGAATGTCGCCATCAGGACTGGTATCATTCCTGTATAATGCATTCGTCGTGGGTATGAGATTCCTGTCTCTTTCAAGATCCCATGGCCACCATGTACTATTGATCAGCAACAGATCCGCATCCCCATCCTGATCATAATCCAGCCACGCCACTCCACCGCCCAACGCTTCTGGCAATAATTTCTCTCCTTGAGCGCCGGAGTTTCTTTGAAAAGTGATTCCCGCTGACTCAGTGATATCGGTGAATGGAGTGGATGGAATAGCGTGGGGCGATTCCGGTTTGGAAATGGGCGCTGTGACAACTGACTTCTGAGTTTGTGGATCCTCCCTTTGGCCGGAGACTATTTTGTAGATTAAGAATGTCAGCCCGATACTTACCAATAAGGTAAGCATGGAATAGCGGAACACCTTGCCGATGATCTGATCATCCTGTGGAGCGGTTTCATCCTGATGTTGAGAGTTGTTTGGGTTCAGACTCATGGTTGCTTTGGGTTTAGGTTTGCTGAACTGGTGGGAGCCTCAATTATTTCAGCGGGTAGATGACGACACTCTGAGAAGCTCGGTCCGCAGCCGGATCTTTCTGCCGGGCAATCGTGATCACCTGGTCGCGCGCATTTTCATCCGGTTTGTACTTGGCGTGAAGGATCCGGTGTTGATTGGACTGATCCTTATTCCCCAGCAGTTCATGCAGGAGACTGAGTTGGTAGTGAGCCGTCAGGTTTTCGCTGTCGATCTCCAACGTTCGGTTAAAGACATCCACCGCTTCCTGATAAACCACCTGTTGCTTTTCCGGGTCCAATCGGAATTGTTTTCCCCATTCATGCAACGTGGAACCCAGAGCGTTGATCACCATATAATCTCTGGAAAAATCAAAATTCCGTTCCTGCAGTTCCGGATACCAATCTTCCAGAATACTTTTGTAGTTTTCGATGGCGGTTTCGAACTGACCTAATTGGCGGTTCACCTCACCGGTCAGCCATGCCAGCAGCCAGTTGGGTGGAGGCTCTTCAAATTTCGGAACCCGTGCCAAAGCCTGCCGCGCTTCTTCAATTCTTCCCTCTTTGAGGTATAGGCGGGCGAGGTTCATCGGACCATCCACGCGTCCGAGTTCCTCCACTTTTTGAAATACTTTCTCTGCCTCCAGCAGTTCACCTTTGCCGGCTCCGGATGATCCTTTGATCATCAATCCAATGCCATAGTCATTCCACCGGATCCATTCCGGGATCGCATCCGATTCGCTGGATTCAACCTCAGCAAGCGCAGATTGGCTGGACGATTCCGATGAGGCGACTGGGAAGCGGACCTGATCCTGACTGATCACACGGATGGGCAGATCATTGGCCACCTGAAACGGCTGATCCTTCTCGTAGTTCTTGCCAAAGACGTAGTTGTAGTAAA
>JAUIHU010000079.1 GCA_030432175.1 Verrucomicrobiia bacterium
ATTTTGCTGAAATGTGAATTTTTCAATCCGCTGAGTAGTGTGAAAGACCGGATAGGAGCCGCGATGATTGAAGATGCGGAAAAGAAGGGAATCTTGACCCAAGAGACCACTATCATCGAACCCACCAGCGGGAACACAGGAATCGCTCTGGCATTTGTAGCCGCTGCGAAGGGATACAAATTAATCCTCACCATGCCTGAGACCATGTCGTTGGAGCGACGCGCTTTGTTAAAGTTACTGGGAGCAAAGTTGGAATTAACCCCCGGCGCTGAAGGGATGAAGGGCGCTATTCAACGAGCCATGCAATTGGCTGAAGAGATACCGAACTCCTGGATTCCACAACAATTTGAGAATGAAGCCAATCCGGAGGTCCATCGTAATACTACCGCACATGAAATTTATGATGATACAGACGGAGCAGTGGACATCTTCGTTGCCGCTGTAGGAACCGGTGGCACGATTACTGGTTGTTGTGAAACCATCAAACCGAAGAAACCTTCGTTCCAGGCAATCGCTGTCGAACCCAAAAGCTCCCCAGTCATTTCACAAACTCTTGCCGGACAGCCGCTGGAGCCTGGAAAACACAAAATCCAGGGAACCGGGGCTGGATTTGTTCCCAGGAATCTTCACCTGAAAGATTCCTCCGGCAACGATCAGATCGTGGAATGTATCCAAATCGAAGATGATGTCGCATTCGAAATGGCCCGTCGAATTGCCCGCGAGGAAGGAATTCTGGTAGGGATATCCACAGGGGCCAATGTGGCTGCCGCAATCGAGGTTGCAAAACGTCCTGAAAATAAAGGGAAAACAATTGTAACTGTGGCATGCAGCACGGGTGAACGCTATCTCAGCACCGCTCTAACCGCCGATTTACCAGAATAATTCCGCAAAACCCAAATATCTTCAAACGACTTTTCCAAGCCCGAAAAGAACGCTTTTTTCGGGCTTTTTGCTTTCATCACCTGAAAAGTACTTCGTGTTAGTGATCAATCTCTAGTCGAAATCATTTTCGTGTGCTATTCTGTCCGGAACACATTTGCCCTGAAAATCGCTGAGCCAGTCGTATGAAAGATCATTTATTCTCTCCAGAAACGCAGCGCGAATACTTGAGAATGAATACACCCGAGCGTCTTGCCTTTGCATTCAGGATCGCAGCCGCGTTCGTGGTTCTGGTTTTTCTTTTAGAAATCATTGAACGAATCTTCATGATTCCACTGGACATGTTTGGGATTGTTCCGCGTGAAGTCATGGGATTGAAAGGAATCGTTTTCAGTCCACTTTTGCATGGTGGATGCGGGCATGTAATGGCGAATGCCTCATCCCTGCTGATTCTGATGACGCTGCTTTTTGCCAATCCAAGATATTACCCTGGTAACACAATGATATTTATCTGGGTTGTCAGCGGAATTGGAGTTTGGCTAGTGGGACGCAAGAGCTACCATATTGGAGCCAGTTCTTTAATTTATGGAATGGTCACTTACCTTGTCGCAGCTGGTATCTGGATGAGGTCGTGGGTGTCATTTCTTATCAGTCTGGTCATTTTATTTTCTTATAGCGGCTTGTTTTGGGGAGTTTTACCTCAAAACAACCATGTCTCCTGGGAAGGCCACCTTTGTGGAGCTATATCTGGAATTTGGGCAGCTGCAATTTGGCACAAGAAAGACAAAAATAGATGAATTTTAAATAGTAATTATTGGAATTTCAGCTGACTTTCGTTTGTGTTTTTTATCTACAATCTTTGAAACAGGAGTCTCATTTATGGATTCATTCTGGACCGCGCCCGACAATCTGCCGTTTTTAATTTCATTGGGGTTATTTTTTGGATTGAGCCTGCTCCAGGGAATTTCCTTTTTACTGGGCTTGAGCCTGGATCAGTCCGTAGACCAATGGGTCGGAGTCGGTGATGCTGATTTTGACACAGATTTGGATATGGATGTTGCAGATGGAGTGAGTGGTGGCGCGGGAGGCATCTGGGGAGCCTTGGATTGGTTGAATGCCGGGCGAATCCCAATGCTTTTCCTGGCGCTGACTTTTCTTGGAAGTTACGCAGTCCTGGGCTATCTGATTCAATTAATTCTGGTAAAAATAACGGGCGGCTTGGGATCTGTTTGGATCATGGGGTTGGTTGCGTTGCCAGTCAGTCTGCCAATAAGTCGCTGGTCAAGTGTCTTGCTGGGGAAAGTTCTTCCCAAAGATGAAACCAGCGCCGTTTCAAGAGAGAGTTTTATCGGTCAGGCAGCAATCATCACCCTGGGCGTAGCAAGTGTAGGAGCGCCTGCACAGGCCAAGCTTAAGGATCTCTATGGTCAAACCCATTACGTGATGGTAGAACCGGATGAGGATCAGGATACATTCAGCGCTGGTGATAAGGTGATTTTAGTTCGGTTTTCAAAAACAGGTTCCGGATTTTTAGCAACTGCCGATCCATTTAATTCAGACAATTGATCCCTGAAATATCACAGATACGTCAATTCAGGTTTCAGACCATTGTCGTGATCAGATTTAAATTCTACTTTGAAGATAATTTTCTCTTCTCGAAGCATTCGGAGAGGAAAACCACAACAACCAAAACAAAAATTCAAATGTCAACTGCATATCTTTCATCCGGAAGTTTGATTAGCTCAAACAAACTTCCGTTTCTTCTCGCGCTGGACACGGAAACCCTGACTTTTGCTGGAATCATCGTTGGAGCCTGCCTGGTCTTCGCGATTGTCATCGGGATTGTGCTGGCGAAGTTATATTGTCGGGCATCCAAGGAAGTGGCTTTTGTGCGAACTGGATTTGGAGGTCAGAAAGTGATCATGAACGGCGGGGCATTAGTGTTCCCGATCCTTCACGACATTATCAAAGTCAACATGAACACTCTGCGACTGGAGGTTGGCAGGGCCAACGAACAGGCGTTGATTACCAAAGACAGAATGCGCGTGGATGTGAAAGCTGAATTTTACGTTCGAGTACAACCGACTGAAGACAGCATTGCCAATGCTGCTCAAACACTTGGACAACGCACCATGTTCCCGGATGCTTTGAAGGAGTTGGTAGAAGGTAAGTTCGTCGATGCATTGAGATCCGTTGCAGCGGAAATGGGAATGGAGGAACTGCATGAACAACGGGCTGCATTTGTGCAAAAGGTGCAGTCCGTATCCACAGAGGATTTGTTGAAAAACGGATTAGAACTGGAATCTGTTTCACTGACTGCGCTGGATCAAACCGATCAACAGTATTTCAATCCGGACAATGCTTTCGACGCCCAGGGTCTGACCAAGCTGAAGCAACAGATTGAAGCTCGCCGCAAAGAGCGTAATGACATCGAACAGGAAACAGCGGTGCAGATTCAGATGAAAAACCTCGAAGCTGAGCGTAAGCGCCTGGAATTAAGCCGTGAAGAAGAATACGCCAAGCTCGAACAGGAACGCGAAGTTTCCATACGTCGAGCAGCTCAGGCCGCTGAAATTGCCAGAGAACGGGCATTGAAGGATCAAGATTCCAAGCAGGCTGAAATTGCATCCAAGCAACAAGTCGACTTATCCCAGATTCAATCCGAACGAGCGATTCAAGAAGAGCGCATCCAGAATGAGCGACTCATCCGGCAAAGAGAAATTGAGAAAACTCAAGCGCTCGAATCGGCTGAGATTAATAAGCAGAAAGCAATTGAACTGGCCGAGCAGGATCGGGCGATTGAAATTGCCGAAAAATCCAAATCCAAGTCTGAGGCCGAAGCTGATGCGGCAAAAGCGCGGTCCGAATTTGTTCGTGCTGATGAACAGGTGTTGACTGTCAAAGAAACGGAAATCGCAGAACGTAAGAAGCAGATCGAACTGGTCGAAGCGGCTCAAGAGGCGGAACGTCAGGCAATTGGAATTCGTGTAGCAGCAGACGCTGAGAAACAATCGGCGCTCGATAAAGCTGCTGCTTTGCAAACACTTGCCAAAGCCGAAGCAGATAAGATTCGAATTGGTGCACAAGGCGATGCTGAAGCTGAAAAACTACGAGCTGAAGCATCGAAAATGCGCTATGCGGTTGAGGCCGAAGGTAAACGCGCTTTGAACGAAGCCAGCAACGTGCTGAACCCGGACCTGATCCTGATGGAGGTCAAAAAAGCCATCATCGAAAAACTGCCGGAAATCATTCGCGAAAGTGTTCGTCCGATGGAGAAAATCGATGGCATCAAAATTGTGCAGGTGGACGGACTTCGCGGAGCGCCTTATCGAGAAAGCGTCGCTCAAAATGGCGCAAATTCGGGCGGTGGAGGTCTGAGCGACCAAATCGTCAACAGCGCTTTACAGTACCGCGCGCATGCTCCACTCCTGGATTCAATTCTGAAAGAAGTTGGGATGGATAGCTCCAGTTTGAGCGGTATGACCAAACACATTCAATTTACTCCCAACGGGGATGACAAGCCCACCCTGGAATCATCTCAGGATGATGGCCCAGGCGCTGACAATTCTTCATCAGGTTCAGCTGATTCACCCTCAGGCTCTCCCAAATAAATAAGCCTTTGACTGCCATGAAAATCGCCTGATAGTCCGTAGTAGATTAAAAATATCACGTCCAGAGCCGACCCTTGGATTTTATGGCACATCAACCTCAAACTGACCCAAAGAATCCTGCCTTTACAAACCATCACTGGATCAATGGACAACCCGTTGCTCCAGTGGAAATCGGCTCGGGCTATCAGGCGACCAATCCTTCGACAGGTGAGTCTTGGGGACCCGGTTTCTTTGACGCAACTCCAGAGCATTTGGATTCTGCTGCACAAGCTTCAGCGAGGGATTGGCAGTGGATGAGACAATGTCCAATTTCTGTCCGTGAGCAATGGCTGAGATCGATTGCATCAGAAATCCTGAATCAACGTGACACACTGGTACAGATTGCTAATCTTGAAACTGGCTTCCCAAATCAACGTCTCCATGCTGAGATCAATCGAATTTGCAAGCAGGCAGAGGATTTTGCTCAATGGATCAAATCCGGAGCCGGGTTGCCCGAGAGATCATTTGATGGCTCTGCAAAACTGGAATTATCCTATCAAAGTTTAGGGCCAATCGCAGTTTTCGGAGCCAGTAACTTCCCCTTTGCCTGTTCGGTGTTTGGAGGTGACACCTGCTCAGCGCTGGCAATGGGATGTCCAGTGATTTTCAAAGCGCACCCTGCTCATCCAAACACATGCCAGGCGGTTGCGGATTGTGTGATTAATGCACTCAAAAAGATGGGATGTCCGGGAGGAGTTTTTCAATTATTGCACGGACAGCGCCCTGCTATATCCAGAAGTTTGGTAACAAATCCAAACATCGCTGCGGTCGCCTTTACAGGATCCCGTCAAGTTGGCGCATCACTTTACCAGCTAGCCGCAAACCGACCGGTTCCAATCCCGTTCTTTGGCGAGTTAGGCAGTGTCAATCCATTGTTCATTCATCCAGAAACTCCAAAAGTCATGGATGGTTTTTCCAAGCGCTTGGCGAGTGCGTTTATGATGGGCTGTGGTCAGTTCTGTACGAATCCAGGAATTTGGATGGCATTGAAAGGCGCCGAAACCGATACCTGGCTGAAGGAAACTCTCGCTGCCATTCAATCCCTGCCTGCAACTCCGTTGCTGACCAGTCGTATCCGAGACAGTTACGAGAATAAAATTCAATCGCTGAAAAACAGGAAAGATTTAAACCTCATTGAGTTGAATCTGTCAGGAAATCAAAAAAAATCCGGCTTTTTTGTGAAACCAACTTTGGCGCGTATAAAGTTTGAATCTTTCATTCAGGAGCCTGATATCTGGGACGAAGTGTTTGGACCATTCACGTGGGTGGTTGAGTGCAGTTCTATGGCTCAAATGTTTGAAATTATTGGCTCCATGCCCGGCCAACTTTCCTCTGCAGTTTTTGGAAATGTGAACTACTGGAGGAACCAGCCAGAAGTCCTTTCCAACCTGGCATCCCGAGTCGGACGATTACTCTTCAATGACTTCCCGCCCGGACTCGAAGTTTCCTGGGCTCTTCATCATGGTGGACCCTTCCCAGCCTCGACGCACTCTGACACGACATCCATCGGATTAGATTCGATCAGACGATTTGTCCGACCTGTTTGCCGGCAGAGGTGTGATTAAAGTTGAGTGGATTTTCTGGTAACGCTCATCCCCGGTTCAGCGAGTGGAGCCAGCATTTGAAGCAGGCTGTATGCAAAATGTCCCACTTCTACTTATTTGTGAGGAGCCTCGCTTCAATCTGTGTTTCCAGAGACCATAATCAGCAGTTCTCCTTTAATCTTCCGGTTGGAAAAATGATTGACCACAGTACCAGCGGGTCCCCGGACCACTTCTTCAAACTTTTTGGTAAGTTCTCTGGCCAAAACAACTTCACGGTCAGGGTGAATGCGCTGTATTTCATCCAAAGATTTTACCGCTCGATAAGGAGATTCATAAAAGGCCCAGGTTTGTTTCATTTGCATAGCCTCCTCAAAGAATCTCTTTCGTCCACCGGATTTTCTTGGAGGGAAACCTAAAAATGTGAATCCATCCAATGGAAGTCCGGACACTGAGAGACCGGCTATCAAAGCACAGGCGCCAGGAATTGCTTCGACACGAATTCCTCGATCTATAGCTTCCCGGACAATTCTCTCACCTGGATCACTGATCGCCGGCGACCCGGCATCCGTGACTAACGCAACCGTTTCCTGATTCTCCAAAGCCTTAAGTATCGTTTCAGCTCGTCTGGCTTCATTGAACTGGTGGTAACTGACCATTCTTTTCTTGAACCCAAATCGGCTCAACAAAGCTCCGGTTTTTCTCGTGTCCTCAGCGGCAATCCAGTCGCATTCTTTTAACACCCGCAAAGCTCGCAAGGTAATATCTTCCAGATTACCTATCGGAGTGGCCACCAGATAAAGTACTCCTGCATCCAGCTCAGCGCGTTTTTCCAGTCGGTCAGACCATTCCTCAAATGACTGAACAAGTTCCTGATCCGAATCAATTACTTCCAAAGGCTCAATTTCTTGAGCCGGGTCTACTTCATTGGGTTGGTGATCATTTTCCATCTGGCTCCATCTAACTGAGGAAATCTGACCAGGACAAGCAAGGAACTCTGAATTATGGAGATCGTGGAACACGCAGTCTGGACAGTAACAGGATTGTGATTCAATAAATCTGCTGCGCTTTCAGGTTTGAATCGGTTAAATCTTGGAAGGTCAGGTTTCTGGAATTAGAATCTTAAAAATTTCAGGTACTGCATTATGTCCGAAACAAAGCGCCCCAAAGAAAATAACAAGCAACCACTTTCAGTAACCGCATTTTTTACGATTGCACTGCTATTGTCAGGCTATCTGGCGATTTCTTCATTGCAAGGTGGCACGGTGGCGGGATGTGGTCCTGAGTCTTCCTGCGATGCTATCTTGAAAAGTCGCTGGGCTTATTGGTTTGGACTGCCAGTCAGCGTGTACTCTGCTCTGTTCTACATCGCTGCTTTGGTTCTACTCTGGGCGCCAGGACCTTGGTCCAGCAAACCGGCATTTCGCGCAACGGCTTTAATGACAGTTGTTTTCCTGATACCAGGCGCTGCATTCTGGTTCATTGGAATTCAATGGCTTGAATTTGATGGATTTTGTCAATACTGCATGGCTACACACGCAGTCGGGATTATTGGCGCAATCCTGTTATGGCGATACCTGAGAACGCCACAAATGAGATCCAAATCTCCAGCCTGGACACCTGCTTTGGGAGGTTTAATCGGAATGACTTTTGTTTTAGCTCTGGCTTCCGGACAAATGCTTGGCCCCGCTCCATCAACGGCAGCGGTTATGGTTGGAGTTGATATTGCTGACTCTGAAGGAGCTGGCGAAGATACGAATGATCCAAAGCAAACCAGCCAAAATACAAATCAGCAGGAACCCACAGAAACTGGTTCACAGGACAAGACCGGCAAGACTAACACTGAAGAAAACAATCAGGCTGCTGCCGATTCAAGCAAAGAGGAGACAGTATCTGAAACTGCAAAACCCAAACTGAAAGCGCCTTGGGAAAGGAGAGAAAGGTTAGTAATCCGATTACATCGTGGGCAGATTGAGTTACCGGTGGATGAACTCCCCAAAATGGGAAATCCCGATGCTGAGCGATGGGTGATCAGTCTGTTTGATTATACCTGTAAACATTGTCGTGAAATGCACCATGATTTGGAGCTGGCCTTAGAACGATATGGCGATCAAATAGGAATTCTTTCGCTCCCAACGCCATTAGACGCTAACTGCAATCCAATGATGCAGCGAACACCCAAAGCGCATGAAAATGCCTGTGACTATGCCCGGCTCGGACTAGCTGTTTGGCGTGCCAAACCTGATAAATTTCTCGAGTTTGACGAATATCTTTTCAAACCTGAAACGCCCCCAACATTGAGCCGAGCCACATCATTCGCTGCTCAATTAATTGGAACCGAAAACCTAAAATCCGTTCTGAAAGATCCCTGGATCAATCAACAAATTCAGGAAGACATTTCCCTGCTTAAACTCAACTACGAAGCCACCGGCAAAGGCCAAATGCCTCAACTCCTTATCGGCAACGCTCTCACCGCCGGAACTTTAAAATCGGTCGATCGCCTGTACGAACTGGTTGAAAGCCAATTCAAAATTGCGCCGAAAGATTAAGGAGTCACCCCTGACAGTTGAGCTGCGACCTTCTTCGTGATCCAGCGTATAGATCTGGTAAAATGGATGACTCGGATCACGCTGGCTTTGGAAATTCTGATCATGCCCACTCCGGCGTCCATCCCGTTGCAAAAGGAGAATATTCGTGGATTGACCGCACATTCCAAAAGGGCATGTCCTTTGTAACCTGTTTGAGCTTGTGAATAGTGTCACAATTTAGTAAAAGGATCTCTTATAAATCAATTTATCATTCTTGAACGATATGGCTCTCTTAATTCGGTCTCTGATTCTTTGTCCCAGGATACTCTTCATAGTTTTGGCATTTGCCTTTGTTGAATCCAAGAGCCAAAGCTTGTTCACCATTGGAATGGAAGCCGCCCCGCAAGGAGCCCGAGCCTTGATTCCGGTTGAGATGCAATCCGATCCCTCCCCGGTCGCAATTCAAATGGACATGATGTTTAACGAGAACATTGTCTTATCTGAGCCAACTTTGCGCGGAAATTCCAGTTCAGGCCATGAAATGGCGTCCCGGTTGTTGGCTCCGGGCCGCAGAAGGATTGTTATTTATTCTGAATCCAACACTGCGATTCCTGATGGATTGATCATCGATGCGCCCTTTCAAATCCTGCCAGGAGCGCCCAGCGGATTGAGTCAGTTGCAACTCCAGAATGTCATTGCTGCAGATTCTCTGGCTGAACAATTGGGAAGCATTTCGGTCACGGCCGGAGGCATTCAGGTCATTGAAGGAGGAAATGGTCCGACATTGAGAGGTTTCAGCGTCAGTGTGGATGGTGTGTTCGGGTTTGAACTGAATGTTTTGGATGGCGCTGAGTATCGCATTGAAGTTTCAGAAGATTTGCAAGCATGGGAGGAGTTGGAAACAATTACTGCCAATGGAGAGACTCTTCAGTTCACCGACCCCGACAGCCCCAACCTTCAAAAAAGATTTTATCGGGCAATCCAAATCCAACCCTGATCAGCAGCGTATCCACCGCTGCTTTGTTTTTATCTTTAACTGATTCCAATATCGCACCCAGCAATGAATCGACTTATTAGTTTCTGCCTGATTGCCTCATTTCCATTTGCGGCTCAAACGCAAATCTCTAATGAACCTTCACGTTATTTTGGAGATTTGGATGAAGACGGATCTCCCACAGTTCTGGACCTCACCCGCTTGCACCAACATTTGAACGGGGACCAGCTTTTACCAGTTGAGTTTGAGTTTCTTGCGGATGTCAATTTTGATGGAGTCGTTGACACAAGGGATGCGGATCGATTGCTGGACGCTATTTTAGGGAGGGTAGAACTCATACCAGCTGTGCTGACTCAGGTGACGGAGTCCTCTCCATTAAATGGCGAAGGTGGCGTGGCAATTACAAGGGAAACGATTTTTAGATTCTCCAATCCAATCAGTCCTGGATCCATTTCTGAATCTAACTTTTCTGCTGAGTTTGGCGGTGAAAATCTGGATTTTCGTTTACAGATTTCAGAAACCCGACGCGCTGCCACATTGTTCTATTCAGAGTTACTTCCGGCGTCCTCAAGAGTGCGGGTGCAGTTTGACGGATCAGGTGTGGTGGATGAATTGGATCGTCCCATTGATACGGACGGGGACGGTGTTCCCGGAGGTGTTGTGACGGTGGATTTTGATACACTCAGTTTGACTGTTTTGGAAGGGACGGCGGTTTGTGGCCGGGTCTTTGCCTCTGAACTGGTTCAAGGTCCGGACGGCGCGATGTCGGTGAATGAGCCTCTGGCTGAAGTGGTCATCACGGTCGACGGACGTGAAGAAACTTTGCGGGCTGTGACGGATACATTTGGAAACTTTCGTTTGGAACCGGCTCCTGTCGGGCGTTTCTTTGTTCATATTGATGGACGGCCCGCCGGACGGGATTTTCTACCCACAGGAGCTTACTATCCATTCGTTGGAAAAACATGGGAATCCATTCCGGGTGAGGAGGTCAATATCGGAGAGGTTTATCTGCCATTGATTCAGCCTGAGTCGCTGCAGGATGTCAGTGAAACGGAGTCGACAGCCATTAGGATGCCGGCCTCTGTGGTTGAGGATTTCCCTGAATTGGCGGAAGTGGAACTGACTGTTCCGGCCGGGGCTTTAATGAACGATGACGGAACACCTGGCGGTAAAGTAGGAGTGGCTCCGGTTCCACCCGACCGGTTGCCGGGGCAACTTCCCGAGGGACTGGAGTTTCCGATTGTCATCACGATTCAAACTGATGGGGCTACCAATTTCAACGAACCGGCTCCAATTTGCTTTCCAAACCTTCCGGACCCGGTCACCGGAGAATTACTGCCTCCCGGGGCCAAGACAGCGTTGTGGAGTTTTAATCATGACACGGGCAGGTTTGAAATTGTGGGTCCGATGACTGTCAGTGATGACGGACGACTGGTTTGCACCGATCCAGGGGTAGGCATTCTGGCTCCTGGATGGCATGGCGCCAATCGTGGCGGACGTGGCCAGGGAGGGAACATGACTTCGGGACGTGGACGACGCAACCGGAACGAACCTCCCAATCGTCAGCCCGGGGATGATTCGGATCCGGTGTATCTTTTCGCGGGAGAGTTTTACGGCAGTGTGACTGATCTGAGTATTCCTGGACGCGGTATGGATTTTAATTGGAT
>JAUIHU010000743.1 GCA_030432175.1 Verrucomicrobiia bacterium
GGCGATGGCCATGCGACCTTCCACCGCGCGAAAAGCCATCATAGCCTCTGTGCCGAGCAAGGCTCCATTGCGGCGGAAAGATCCTTCGTTGGCGATGTTGACCATGAAATGAAACTGCTTATCATCGTTTGGGTTTTTTTCAAAAATGCCGGAAGATATTGGGTAGAGTATTTCTGAACAAATACTTACCCCGAAGCGAAACTCGGCGTTGGTGTCAGGAGTTTGATCGGTATTAGAAGTGACTCGAAATACCTTCCTTTCACTTCCTGGACTAAAATGGGTTCCGGTAGAAATCCAATCCGAAATACTCGTGCGCCGAGTCCATTCATCCAGATATTTGAGACCACGAATCGGATTGTATTCTCCAACTGGAAAAAGTTGAACCTTGCACTGCCTGGAGGGTTGAACTGGTTCAGCTAAATCAGGGTGAATGAATTGCGCTGTGTTGTAAGATGTCAGATCTGATTTTTCCTCTTCTGGTTTAAGAACAAGCGCTACCTGCCCCATCAATAAAGGGGTCTGCATCTTCTGAACCCATTCTTGAATGGACGTTGAAAAGCGCTCTGCAAGAGCATGTTCATCCATCCAGAGTTCATAGTCCAGTGAGTCCCGCTTTATACCCAACAGCTCAGGAGTGGCGTTCAAATATTCAGGATTGAATACGGGAAAAGATTTAAGTTTCTCGGGCCAAAGGATCAGATCTGCTTTTTCTTCTAAAGCCTGTTCGGAAAGTTCCTGTAGTCTCTGCAATGTGACTAGTGGATCATCCCCGGGATCATCCAGATCCATATAAGGGTTGTCCGGTTGAACCACTGTGATCACTGGTCCGGGACGCAGTTCCTTTTGGATTTGTGTTAATCTTACCTGACCGTAAATAAGAGTTGTCAGCCATATGCCAAGCGCCCCGGTGGACCAAAGGAATCTTCGATTTGCTTGAGGCCATCTCAGATTTGTTAAGTTAAAATCACAAATTCCATAGAGTAAAACTTCCAGAATTGATCCACTGACCGTGGCAATCAGAAAGCTGACCAAATGCATTCCACCGATGTCGGCAATTTGAATGAGCCACAAAGATTCATGGAACGGATGAGCGAGGGCGCCAAACGGAAATCCGGTTGGGCCAAGAATGCGAAGGTATTCAGCGCCAGTCCAGAAAAGCGGTAGCGCCCAGATCATGGAGAACCCTTTCTGGTAAGCGTACCTCAAGCAGACCGCAACTGGAATCAAAGTGAGAGCCTGAAGCGCTGCCAGTAGCGAAAACCCTCTTGGGCTGAAAGCGGCCAAAGGAGACTCTACCATGCCGAAGGCACAAGCGCCGCCAATACAGGCCCAGAGACAAGCCTGCAATTGGGTCTTGGAACGACAGATGAGATAACCGATCAGAACCGGCGCCACGAATGTCGCCGGTCTGAAAACAAAGAATCCCATCCAATGAAACACCCCAGCCAGAAGTGAGAATACAACTCCTTTCAGCGGGGTGATTGAATTACCTGCTTTTTCTTGCACGAACAAATTTCCGATCGGATAGATCTGCCTGCTCCTGAATGAAGGAGAAAGTACCATCCACTGCCATCACATCTCCCAGTCGGGTCCATTTTGACAGGTCCGAAGAAACCTCGATATCGTAGCGTTGTCCTGGATCACCTTGTCCAAAGACAACAACCTCGTTTTCTTGATCTCCAGGAATTGGAGCTGACAACATTGGAGGCTGCTCACTGAAGCGAAGAGGTTCCATCGTTACACTGGCCGAGGGACTGCTCAGATCGACATTGAAGTGACTCAATGGCTGGTAACCAGCAATACGCAGATCTTCATTGTTTGGCTGTAGAGTCCAATTTCCTGAGCGAGCTGGCAATGTTGCTTGACCATTGGAATCAGTAATTCCAACCGCATCGTATCGCACACCACCATCTTCCATTATCCCACGAATTTGAATATTCGAAACAGGCCTTCCTAATGGATCCATTAGATTTACCTCTATAGTCCCGGAAGGTTCGACTGCCATGATGTCGAATTCAATTTCAGGATATTCGTCGAAGAAATCCAGCTCCTGGAAAGTGACGGTTGGTAACCCGGAAATCAACAAACCCAACCTGGCCA
>JAUIHU010000080.1 GCA_030432175.1 Verrucomicrobiia bacterium
CGGGGTCTCAGTGAACCAATTTATAAGCATAGCAGTAGCTGAAAAGCTTGCAGCATTAAAAACCTACGATCTGCTGACAAGGAGATCTGAAAGGGGTTCAAAAGAAGCATTTTTGGAGGCATTGGCTGCCGTGCCTAGCGCTGAACCTCAAGCAGGGGATGAACTGCCCGTTGGATATATCCGCCCGGATTGAAATTTTTATCCATCATCCTTCAATCCTTCTCCACCCCTTCCAGGCCCTGAATGCTTTGACTGTTCTTTTCCTGCTGGTATGCCTGGATTCCTTCCGGGCCTTTTTTTTCTGACCAGCGCACCAGCGTGTCGCGATCCCCTTCATATTTCATCAGTGGAACTGAGTAGCCGCAGGAGTCGCTGATACGCTCCACTTTGATTTCAATGATGGACCGAGCACCGGGGATTTCTTCAAAGCCCTCAATCAGCTTTTTGTATCCCTCAGAATCTTTCCAATGTGTGACCCCTTTTCCATGGAACCGAACGATATTGGGCGCGCCTTCAAAAGCGCACAACATAACAACTATCCGGCCATTTTCCTTGAGGTGAGCGGAAGTTTCAATGCCGCTGCCGGTCAGGTCGAGATAGGCTACCGTTTTCTCATCAATGATGCGGAAGGAATCCATGCCCTTGGGCGAGCAATTGATCCAGCCATCTGCGTCGAGCGGCGCAGTGGCGACGAAGAATATTTTTTGTTGGCTGACCCATTGACGGATCCGGGAGTCGATGGTGGGGTAGGTTTTGCCCATGGGATGAGCGTAAAGCAGGATTAGCGGCCAGGAATAGTGAAAAGGTAAAAATATGCAACCAGGAGGTGAGGTTTTCGCTCAATAGAAAATTTGTGAGTAAGTGAGAAACCGTTAGTTTTAAAGGGATTTTTGCTACTATTAGGGATTTCCTGCAATTTGATATGCTGTAAAGTGGATTTGCGTGCCGAACGGAAATTAATTTTGGGTGTCAAAGAATTGAATTGAAATGAAAAAGTGAAAAAGAATTGGTTTGAGTGTTTGCGCGGGTTTGCTGTTCGCTGTGAGCATGTTCTGGCGCTATTGTTGCCTCTAGGAATATTTGCCTGATTATGATTTTTTCCTGTGGCAGGCGATGTATTGATTCACACATTTTTATGATTCACCTTTTGCGAATTAAGAACCTGGCTCTTGCAGCGGATGTAACTTTGGAGTTGGAACCGGGTTTCAATGTGATTTCCGGAGAAACCGGGGCCGGAAAATCAGTCATCATTGGCGCATTGAACCTCACTCTTGGAGAAAGGGCAGATCGGGAAATGATCCGTGGTGGTGAAAAAGAATGTGTGGTTGAAGCGGTCATTGAACCACCTTCTCATCTTGTAGATTCTATCTCTGCTTTCCTTGAGGAGCGAGGTCTGGAACCAATGGAAAGCGGGCAGTTGTTTCTCAAAAGAGCCATTCACAGAAAGGGCGCAAATCGTCAATTTATTAACGGATCTCCGACAAATCTCGCTACATTGGTTGCGATTGGTGAAGGCTTGATCGACATGCACGGTCCTCATGATCACCAGTCCCTTCTCAAGCCAGCGCTGCAGTTAGAGATCCTGGACGCATACGCAGGCGCCGACGCTCTCAGGAAAGATTTTGCCAGCCTTGTCGCTCAGCGAATGCGTTGGGCACATGAAAAAGCGGCGTTGATCCAGGATGAGAGCGCTTACGCAAATCAACTGGATTTATTACGCTTTCAGGTGAATGAGATCGAATCTGCCGGGCTTTCATCAGAAGAGGAGGCTGAAACAATGGAAGAATACGAACGGGCTTCCAATGCATCCAGTTTGATAGAGATCAGTCAGCAGGCGCTTTCGGGGTTGGAGGACGAGGATTCAGGTGTTCAGGAGCGATTGGGGCATGTAGGGCGCGCGCTGGCGGAACTGGCGAGACTGGATCCCAAAGGCGCCGGATCACTTGTGGATCAGCATGAGCAAATCATCAGTCTGGTAGCCGATCTGGCTGGGGAGATCCACCAATATTTGGATGCGATCGACATGGATCCATCCCGATTAAATGATTTGGAAAGTCGAATCCATTTATTTCAGACATTGAAGAGGAAATATGGGAAAGACATTGCTGCAGTTATTCAATATGGAGAGCGGGCGCGTGCCCGGTTAGGTAAAATCGAGAGGAAAGACGAAGAAATCCAGAGAATTGAACACGAAATCGAACAGTTAGAAGTGCGAATCTGGGAAATGGGGGCAAAACTGACAAGGAAGCGCTCGCAATCCATACCGAAACTGGCTCGCGAAGTCAGTCGTCATTTGAAGGATCTGGGGTTTGCCAGAAGTCACTTTGAAATTCAGCTCACATCGGAAGATCCGAAAAACTCGCCCAGAAACTTCAACCCGACAGGATTGGATTCCATAGAATTTCTATTTGCGCCTAACATTGGAGAACCCGCCAGGCCATTGAGGATGATTGCATCTTCAGGTGAAATGGCTCGGGTGATGCTGGCTTTAAAAACGGCGCTTGCTGCTCAGGACCAATGTCCGACGCTCATTTTCGATGAGATTGATTCCAATGTTGGAGGGGAAACAGCCAGAGCTGTTGCGGAGAAAATGAAACTCATCGGGCAATCCAGGCAAACTCTTTGTATTACGCATCTTCCTGCTGTTGCTGCTGCAGGGAGTCAGCATTATCGAGTCTCAAAGTTTATTCGGGGAGGGCGCACATTATCAGATATCAAACCTTTGAATCCAGAAGAGCGAATTGAAGAAATTACACGCATGTTAGGAGGAGGCCCGGATGCGGCAAAAGTTCATGCTGAAGAACTTCTGAAATCGTACTGAGTTTTGTCAAAACCAAGAAAATTTCAGAATAGTGATTCCTTTTATTTATTCAGATGATATCTCTTTTGGTTTTGGCAGGTTTATTGCATATTACCCGACATAATGAGTGTGATTGGAAAGTTGTTAAAGGGAGGTTTAGCCTCGTTATTCGGCTTGGGCTTGATGTCCAGCCTGACATTCTCCGCCGGGGCACATCAGTTTGTTCCATTAAGCATCGAACGCTTGATCCAGGAATCTTATTGGGTCGTTCAAGGTCGTGTGATTGAAAAATCCTGTCATTGGGATGAGCGGGGCAGTATTTTCACCAGGATCACTCTGGATCAAACAGATGTGTGGAAAGGGGAATCGGTAAGCGAAACTTTTACTTTCATCCAGGCAGGTGGAACTTTAGGCGATTTGCGAATGGTCGCGATGGGAGAGCCAAATTACAGCTTGAAAGAGCAAGTCATTGTATTCCTTTCACGAAATCAACGAGGAGAAGGGGTCAGTGTTGGAATGGCTCAGGGTAAATTTAAAGTCTGGTTGAGAGAATCGGATCAGGAGTTAATGACTTACAACCTGTTTCATGGAGCCCCTGAACCTGATTCAGGAACAGGATCAAAATCCGCCTGGGATACAGCCAACCAGAAAGCCCAGGGATTGACGGTCCGAGACCTGAAAGAACGTGTTATTTTCTACGAAAAATAATCCCACCCGGTTTCTATATATCAAACGCCAATAGATTTCCATTTTAAGCCTCTAACCCAATGATTTTTAATACATCCCAGCGACATAAGGGGCTCTTTTGGGCTTCCCTGATCGCTTTGTTTACTGTGACCGCCTCCGCAGCTGTTTTTCATTATGCTGAAGATGGCATAGGTCGTCGTCGGTGGAGACTAATTGATTTACATCCTCAAGTCCCTGACACAATCATCAATCCAAGCAATAATTCAGTTTTGTATTATGTTGCGGACGATTTGTTTTCTGGACCTGGAACGACCTCAGAACTGAATTCGATCCATGCTGTCTTTGACCAATGGTCCTCAATTCCCGGATCATTACTAAAATATGAATTTGCTGGTCTGGAGCCTGCTGCGGAAGCCGATGTGGATTTAAATCAGAAGAATGTGGTTTTCTGGGTTAAGGAAAACACTCTGGTTAACAACGGGCAAGTCAACATTTCGGGCGCACTCGGGTTTGCGTTCAGCTCATTTTTCAGTAGTTCACAGACATTGGCCGAAGTGGACATCGTTCTCAATGGTAATCTCTATGATTGGAGTACAAATGTTGAAGAATCCAGCACGATTCCCCACCTGATAGAAGGGGTTCTCACGCACGAAGTAGGTCACATGACAGGACTGCAGCACTCACCAGGTGGCGGAACCACCATGTATGTTCGTGGAAGGTCTGGATCCAGAACTATCCAACTGGGGTTGTCAATGGACGAACAGATCGCCACTCGGACATTGTATTCAGATGGGAGTCAAGAGGGAGGCGTTGGCACAGTAACCGGAATAGTGAATATGGATGGAGCGCCAGTTCTGGGAGCCGGGATTTATCTGGAAGATTCGGATGGCAACCTGACCTCATCCACGTTAAGTCGGGCGGACGGCAGTTTTGAAATGCCGATGATCCCTGCTGGCTCTTATTCAATTTATGCCAGCCCATTAGATTTCTTCCTGACTCCATTGAATTTTTCATTATTGCATCCTAGAGAGATCGGGCCTGAATTTAATGATGCTGAGTCATTTTTTATGCCAACTGAGCGATCCACTGTTCAAGTGACTGCCGGGCAAGAAACATCATTTAATTTTGCATTAGTGGACCAGGAGCCGGCATTCCGCATTAACCGTATTCGGGATGTTTCTGAAAGTCAGTTTTTGTTTACTCGAATTAACGCGCCGACCAGAATTCCTGTTGGCGCCCAAAACTTTTTCGTTGGAGTTTTCGGTCGAGGGCTTCCTGTGACAAATCCAGTCTTTGAAATTTCAGGGGATGACATCACCATCTCGGATGTTGAGGGGCAGTTAAATCAAGGTGGCAGTGATTACAACGTAGTATCTGCGCGAGTTAGTGTAGCTCCGGACGCAAAACCGGGATTACGTACGTTTTTAGTACGGACTGAAACAGAACTAGCATATGCGCCGGGATATCTCGAAGTGACGGCAAGTGAACCAGATTATAATTTTGATGGTTTGAGCGATAGCTTTCAACGTCGATATTTTCCGCTTTTTACAGCTCCAGAGGCGAGTCCAGAGGCTGATCCGGATAATGACGGCTTCAGTAATGAAATTGAACATATCGCTCAAAGCGTTCCGACTGATTTCAGCTCAGTACCCACCATTCGATTGAACTCCATGTCACTGGGTCTGAATGGCGCGCGGTTAACCTGGTCCAGTTTTGCTGGACAAAGGTATCAGGTCTGGCGACGTGAAGAAGTGAGCAGTGGATCCTGGCAGCGTGTGGGATCTATCATTACCGCTACAGGATCCGAGAGTGAATTTTTAGATTCGGAAGCGACGGACATGAGATACTATCGTGTTGAATTGGTGCGTTAAGTATTGGTTACGGCGAAAGTTCGCGAAATGATTCATGATTGACGAAAAAGAAAACTTACCGATTAACCGGTTTATAGATCACACATTATTGAAAGCCACTGCGGTTTCGAACGACATACGAAATCTTTGCAGAGAAGCAGAAGAGTTTAATTTTTTTAGTGTTTGTGTGCATGGATGTTGGACTGCAGCGGCTTATGACTGGTTAATGGAATCGGAAGTCAAAGTTGCAACCGTTGTTGGATTTCCATTAGGAGCCACTGAAACCGACGTGAAGCGCTATGAAGCTGAGGCTGCCGTTGACGCTGGCGCTGAAGAATTGGACTGCGTTATGAACATTGGCTGGTTGAAAGATGGGCGAGACGTTCAGATTGTCAGGGAAATTCGGGATATTGTTGAAATCTCCGAGGGTAGAACAGTGAAAATCATATTGGAAACTGGATATCTAAACCCGGAAGAAATCAAACGAGCCTGCCAACTAGCAATGCAGGCCGAAGCTCAATTCGTTAAAACATCCACGGGCTTTGGTCCTGGAGGGGCAAGCGCGGAGGATATTCGCTTGATGCGTGAGACTGTCGGGCATTTGATGGGAGTCAAAGCTTCCGGTGGGGTGCGTGATTACAACACTGCAAGGGCTATGTTAGATGCGGGAGCTAATCGAATTGGGACCTCTTCCGGCATTGCCATAGTCAGTGGCGCAGAAAGTTCTGCATCAGAAACCTATTGAAAAAGTTCATTCATGCAGTGGCATGCTGATAAAAATACTCTCAGAAAGTCAATTCGGGAGGAGCTAAGCAAGCTCACCAAAGACCGATGCGCAATACTTTCTTCGAGAATGGCTAATTTGCTGAGCAATCAGCAAATCTGGAAACAATCAAAATCCGTTCTGTCTTATATTCCACTGAAGACAGAACCAGATCTCACCTCACTACTTCAATCAGCCATATCTGAAAATAAAGACGTTGCTGCTTTAAAAAGCGCTTCGAACACAATAGGTTATGAGCCCAGATTCATTACAGACTGGTCAAATGATCTGGTTCCAGGAGCTTATGGAATTCTGGAACCCAATGACAAATGCCTCCTGGCGCCCTGGAACCGACTGGACTTGGCTCTTATACCTGGAGTAGCATTTGACCAGTTTGGAAGGCGTTTAGGAAAAGGAAAAGGATATTACGATCGAGCGTTGGTTCACTTTCCTGGAATTAAAATTGGCGTAGCTTTTGATGAACAAATGGTAGAGCCAGGATTGATTCCGATGGAACCACATGACATTCTGATGGATTGGATTCTAACCCCTTCCATGATTCTGGAAGTGGGATCCTGGACGCCGTTGAATTGAAACTGAAATTGGACACATAAGAAACCGGAAAGGTACTGATTTTCTTCTTATCGGCGCCTTAGTGGTTTTTTGTGGTTTGGAAAAAACACCCACATGAGCTTATTGGAACGGTTGCATGAAATTATTTACTTACTGCTCGGAGGAGCGATTGGATTTGGCGTTTTATGGTGGAAGGATTTGACACGCAGAAAAGAACTGGAAGCTCAGCGAGTTCGGTTTTCTCAGGAAGTCGAATTGGAGAAGCAAGCCATTCTCAGGGAAACACGACTTGCGGCAAATGAAGAAGCGGCTCGCCTGAAAGAGGAAACAACTCGGTCATTCGACAATCGTCGCCAGGAAATTGATGCGTTGGAAAAACGAGTCAGTGAGCGTGAAAGCCTGGTTAATCGGCAGTTGGAGGGGCTGGTGCAGGAAGAAAAAGATCTGCGTTCTCAACAGTCTGCCTTGAGAGAGCAATTGTCGGAGCTGGATAAACGGTCCCGTGAACTGGAGGATTTGATAAGTAAACGCCGTATTTCGCTGGAAGAAGTTGGACGTTATTCCCAGGACGAGGCAAAAAAAGAACTTCTTCATGAAGTAGAGCAGGAGACTTTGAAGGACGCAGCTTCGCTCTCCCGAAACATCATCGAAAACGCGAAAAATTCAGCTGAGACAGAAGCTCGCCGTATTTTAAGCCTGGCTATCCAGCGGTATGCCGGGGATCACACTTCAGAAACAACCACTTCAACAATTGCTTTGACCGGGGACGATATCAAAGGGCGTATCATTGGCCGTGAAGGGCGAAATATACGAGCTTTTGAAAATATCACTGGGGTCACGGTTTTAATTGATGATGCTCCAAATACGGTGGTGATTTCGGGGTTTGATCCGGTTCGCAGGGAAATCGCCCGTGAATCCATGTCGCGGTTAATTCTTGATGGCAGGATTCATCCGACTCGTATTGAGGAAGTGGTTAACAAAGTCACTGAGGAAATGGATGAAGCTATTTTAAAATATGGGGATGAAGCTATTTTTAAAGTGGGTTTGGCTCCAATGGATCCGGAAATTGTCCGCGCGCTTGGCAGGTTAAAATTCAGAAGAAGCTTTAGTCAGAATGTACTTGAGCACTCGATTGAAGTGGCTCAAATCATGCAGCTGATGGCATCTGAAATGGGGATAGATGTGACGAAAGCCAAAAAGGCCGGCTTGTTACACGATATTGGCAAATCCGTGAACCATGAAATGGAGGGAGCGCATGCTCTGGTCGGAGCTGAGTTATTGAAACGCTACGGGGAATCTGAAGAGGTGGTGAATGGGGTCGCCTCTCACCATGGAGAAGTCCCTGCCGAAGGGCCTTTAGGAATACTTGTCAGCGCCGCTGATGCGATCAGCGCTTCCCGCCCTGGAGCGCGGAGTGAAAGCATGGCAATTTATCTGAATAGATTGGAAAAACTGGAGGAAATTGGACTTTCCTTTGAAGGCGTGGATAAATGTTTTGCTGTTCAAGCTGGACGAGAGCTTCGAATCATCGTCGAGCCTGGAGAGGTGAATGACGATGAGGCTCTATTGCTGGCTAAGAAGGTATCCAGGAGAATTGAGGATGAACTTCAATATCCTGGGCAGATTAGAGTCACGGTGATTCGGGAAACCAGATGTGTGGACTATGCCAAGTGAGATTTAGGATTCTTTGATTATAAATCTCAGAACTTGGTGGGTGTTATGATAAAAAATGCGCCCTGTTTCAGAGCGCAAACTGTGGAGAGGACCTGGGATCTGAACGATTATCTGCCTTCGTAAATAGCTGCAGGCACTCCGTGCTCCCAGGTTTGAGGACTGTTCCAAGGGCGAGCGGATAAGTTTTCCGGGTCTTTAGAGCTTTTACAGCCGGAGCCAAATGCCAGAACGAGCAAGGCGCCAGCAAAAAACAATATCAGCTTCGGAGTCAGCCGATTCTGGTTTTTCCCAGATGTATCAGTTGAATAGTCAAGGCGCTGGGTAATTTTTTTCATGGTTTGTATCTCCAGAACATTGACATTGGCAAAGCAATGCGTTTTGTCAACGTTCTCTCAATTGCGCATAGGTTGATTCTAGAAAGTAATCTACTCGAAAATCTGAAACTTAAAAAAATAAAAATCGAGGATTTATACCCTCGATTTTCAAAATGAATAAAATTGTCAGATAATAAAGCTCTTGAAACAGCGTCAGTGAATGACAATGTCACCCACTTGAACAGTTTCCTCAGCGACTTCCCAGGGACCGCCCACTACATTAGCGATACTCTTATCTTGACTGACTTGGGTGATGCGGACTTTTCCAACCAATTTCTCACCACGGCTTACCAGAAGCTCACCATATTTTTTAACTCCTTGAGCTTCACCAATATCCAGAACAACGAAATCCCAGTCATCATTGATCGCAGCGACTTGACCTTTTAACCCGGCTGGAAGCGGGACACTGAAATCTTTGAATTTGTACAAATCCAGTTCTGACTGAAGTTTAGAATTCTGTTCCAGCAGAATATCGATTTCAGCGGCGTAAGCAGTGACCTGCTCTTCTGCTGCTTCCTTGTCTTTTTTGATTTGGGCTAAATCTTCAATGGTGAATCCAAGAGCCTGCCAACGTGCTAATGCTGCCTGAGCAGAATTCAAGCGACCTTTGACATCAGCAACCTCACGGTTCAGATCATTTGCGCGAGCCCGCTGCTCTGCCGCAATCTCATTGACTTCGCGCAGTTGAGCTTGAGTCGCGCTCAAATCTTCGTTCACAACCGCCAATTCGTTCCTGACGTTCACAAACGCCGCCTCTTTTTCCTGTGCCAATTGTTGAGCATCTGATGCTCGTGTGTTGGCGTCGTCTAAGTCCGAGGTGAGCTGGTTTAATTTCGGGCTGACCTTTAACTGACTGATGGCCAAGCTTCCCAAGCTGCTCAGAATCGCAAAAATAAGCGCTATTCTTAACATGATTTAAATCGTTAATGTCCTTAGTTTAGGCTTTCTGGACGGTTGATCTCGAAAAATTATCTTTTTGGTCTCTCAATGTCAATGTTCTGATCGAGATTCTAAGCCACTGATTGCTTCACACAGCCGCTTAATCCCACTTTGCAGCACGGGTATGTCCGCTGCGCCATAACTGAGCCGCATTTCCACGTCGGGCTTTGTGCGGTCCAGGTCGCTACAGTAGGCATACACCCCAGGGATGTAAAGAATCCCTTCTTCCAAACATCGTTTAAATAGCTCGGACTCAGGTCCTGTAGTCGCTCCTCCACCCAGTTTAGCCCAGATATACAGGCCACCGCTTGGAAATTCCCAACTCAGATTTTCAGGCGCATGTTCCTTCATCGCTTCATCCATTGCGCTGGCTTTTTCAAAATACCTTTGACGCAGTAACTGCGTATGCGTGTCGTAAATTCCGCTGGCAATCGCTTCACTCACGATGGACTGGGTGAATTTTGCAGCTCCAAAGTCATTCAGCCCTTTGAGGTTAAAGATTTTATCAAGAACCAACGCCGGGAAATGACCAAACCCAACCCGCATCCCGGTGGCAAATGGTTTGGTGTAGGTTCCAAGATAAAATACACGCTCCCTGTCATTGGGCTCCGTCAATAGACTGGGAGCGGATTGCTCCTGATCAAACTCAAGTTCTCGGTAAGCTGCGTCTTCAATCAAAGCGATCGGATGTCCCGCTGAGGACTCAAACCGCTTCAGTATTTCCAGAGCTTCTTTTTTTCGCTCATAAGTCGTCGATCTCCCAGATGGATTCTGAGCATAGCTAACCAGATACAAAGCCTTAAGGCGTTTCAATTCACCTGACTTTTCCAATGCCAGTAATTTTTCTTCCAGTTTCCACGGTTGAATACCTGAGGTGTCCGTTGCGATACCATGCGTTTGAATCCCAAAACCTTGTAATAGCCCCAGGAATACGAAATAGGTCGGATCTTCCACCAGCATGATATCACCAGGATCGGTAATCGCTTCCAGTGTCAGATATAAGGCTTGTTGGGATCCCTGTGTGATAAGAATCTGATCGGGATTCAGGGCATGAGTGTGAGCTGTTTTTGATGGGTCTGGGTTTGAGGAAACAGCCTGATCCTTGTCCAACCTGTGCAATCTATCCGCTGTGGCTCGACGTAATTCAGCAGATCCGAGCGTGGTTCCATATTGAAGGGCCGCCTGGCCACGTTTTGGATCGCTCAGGATTCTGTCTGCAATTTCTTTAACGGAGTCCAACGGCAAAGTGGCATTGTCAGTGAATCCGGCAGCCAGGGAGATGAGTTCCGGGCGGTCCAGAGCCAATCGCATTAACCAGGAAATGGAGGGGGGTTCAACACGTATGCTTTTTTCTGAAAAAAATGAATGATCGTAGTCCATATGGGAGTTTTGTGGGAATCTCGTCGAAACCCCAATGCCCTGGCAAGGGCGCCTTATCAGTCGTTTTGAAACAAAATGAATGGAAGGCCAGGTAAGATTTTCTATCCACCCAGCAGTGTCATCGGATGATCCCGGTCACTTCCACGTTTGACGCTTGGGGCCGCTTTTAATGAGAGTGTCACGGCTATTGAGAAATCTGTCGGACCA
>JAUIHU010000081.1 GCA_030432175.1 Verrucomicrobiia bacterium
AGAAGTTTGAAAACAAAGATATTTTAACAAAGCTAAACAAACGGTACTCCAGTTCAGCAGGTCAAAAGGAGGGAAGCGAAAGATTAGGGCGTGAAACTTTGTCTCTTTCAGTAAAAGACAGGATCCGAACCCTTAGTCAGACTTTTGAGAAAAATAAACCTCGCAAAAGGCGAGCTTTTAAGGACTCCAGCAGCTCTGAGATTCCAGCTTAAAAAAACATTGACTATTGGACACAGGGTTGAGATTTTAGGCATGCACACGCGGAACCTTAGTTAGAAGCAATGAGAACAAAAACACTTATCGCATCTGCGATCTTGATGGCAGCAGGACTGGCTTCTTCTTCAGCCCAAGTCTTCTCCGTTAACGTCGTTGGATACGTCAACAAGTCCCTGACTGCAGGGTTCAACCTGGTTGCTAATCCTCTGTCCAACGGAGATAACAGCCTGAGCACAATCATTCCATCTGCTCCAGACGGTACTACCGTTTTCACATTTAATGGAGCTGGATATGATTCCGTTTCTTATTTGGACGGAGTGGGTTGGCTCGGAGAAGCAACCCTGCCTCCTGGCGTGGGTTTCTTCGTCAACGCACCTGCTGAAACTACCGTCACCATGGTTGGTGAAGTAGAACAAGGCACATTGGACGTTGCTCTGGGCGAAGGATTTAACCTGACCGGATCACGCGTTCCTCAAGCGACCAATATCTCTGAACTCGGACTTCCTGAAGTGGATGGTCTGGCAGTTTGGAAGTTCAATGGCGCTGGTTACGACACCTTCACATACCTGGCTGGAATCGGCTTCCTGAGCGATGCTGAAATCGGAGTTGGTGAAGGTTTCTTTGCTCAAGTTCCTGCCGGATCTGGAGAGCAAAACTGGAGCCGTGATTTCACAGTTCAATAAGTTTGAATAATCCCAATTATTTGATTCAAACTTTCAGAGAGAGCCTTAAACAAACTAACATTTCACAAAAACGATAAAGAATGAAAAAAGCTATTGCAATTAGCGCAGTTCTCTTGATCGCTGCATTTGGCGCTCAAGCTCAACGCGTTGCTGCTACCAACATCAATGGTACAGAGCGTATGCCAGTCACCGATGCAGGTACTGGAGTTGGAAATTCCTTCTCAGTTGCTGTTTATGCCGGAGCTGACGAAGCTAGCTTGGCTCCTGTTGCATCAGGATCTTTCCTGGCTGCTGGTCTGTTCAACCTGAACGACATCGACACTGGTTTGGCTGCTGGCGCAACTGGATTCTTCCAAGTTAAAGCTTGGGAAACTTCATTTGGAGCTACATATGACGAAGCTGCTGCTGTTATCGGAGCTAAAGTTGGTGAATCCAACGTGTTCTCCATGGCTGTAACAACTGACGTTGACGGTCAGCCTCTGCCATTTGCATCCAACCTGGTTCAAGGTGGACTGGAGTCTTTCGGAGTTGTTGAAGTAGTTCCAGAACCTTCCACAATCGTTTTGGGAGTTCTCGGAGCTGCTGCTCTGTTGCTGCGCCGCCGCAAATAATTCATTTCGAGCTGAGGTAGAGATTACTCCTTCAGTTCGAAGACTTCGATTTCAGAAGTTCTCTTTGCACGCCACCCCATTTTTTAAATGGGGTGGCTTTTTTGTGGTTGTAGCCTCCAAATTTATTGCGCTTGCTTCCTTGTTTTTAGGTTTGTTTTGTAAAACTTCTGGGATGCGTTTAATTATTAATTTGAATACTTTAATTTATACAATGAGAAGTGGTAATTAAGGTTGCTTTACATATATCTACATCGAGCGAGGTGTTGAGGAGGTTTAGCCTATTAATTAGGCTAAGAATATTGAATTTAGAAGGATGTTGCAATATGCGACTAAAGTATCATTATGCAACAATAACAACGTTTTTGTTATCATACTTTAGGTGGGTTTTTCAGGAAAGTATTGACTGTTCATTGCACGCTAAATACAAAGCAATAGTTAGTTAGTTTGTTTAGGTTTGTTTGTTTGTTTAAACTACTAAATGCATATAAATATAATGAAAAAATTAATCATAACATCAATATTGCTTTTGCTTGCTTTCAGTTCGCAAGCTCAGCGGGTTGCTGCTACGAACATTAATGGTACGGAGCGCATGCCTGTAACCGATGCTCAAACTGGCTTAGGAGTTGGAAGCGATTTTTCAGTAGCTCTTTATGCTGGAGCTGATGAAGCCAGCTTGGCTCCTGTTGCATCAGGATCTTTCCTGGCTGCTGGTCTGTTCAACTTGAACGATGTCGACACAGGTCTGGCTGCTGGCGCAACTGGATTCTTCCAAGTTAAAGCTTGGGAGACAGCATTTGGCGCGACTTATGACGAAGCTCTAGGGCTGGGTAAAACGGGTGAATCCAACGTTTTCTCCATGGCTGTTACAACAGACGTTGATGGACAACCTTTGCCATTTGCCTCCAATCTGGTTCAAGGTGGTTTAGAATCATTTGAAGTTGTTCCAGAGCCTTCCACAATCGTTTTGGGAGTTCTCGGAGCTGCTGCTCTGGCGCTGCGCCGCCGCAAATAATTCATTTCGAGCTGAGGTTGAGATTACTCCTTCAGTTCGAAGACTTCGATTTCAGAAGTTCTCTTTGCACGCCACCTCATTCTTTGAATGGGGTGGCTTTTTTGTGGTTGTAGCATAATTTTTCAGCTAGTTTTATGAAGGTTTGTTCAGGTGAAACTGTGCAATTAAGACAATATGCCCCTATTTCAGATCATTTTTAATCCAACCAGCGCCAGGGAGCTGTCCAGCTTACCCAAGGATCTTCAGCTGTATGTCCTGGGTGAATTTCGTGGATTGCCCAGAGACATTATAGGTACTGAGATGGAGCAGTTCGGTAAGCTGCAACGTGGCAGCAAGGTTCTTCACCGGTTTCGACTCGGTGATTATCGAGTTTACTTTGAAAAACATGAGTTGGGCGTTGTTGTGCACAGAATTTTTAACAAGAACACCCTGAAAGACTTTCTCTATCGTTCTAATCTCCCAATAGGTGAGGACGAAGCTCTGGAAAAAAATCCTAAGTTCTGGGATATGATCGAAAATGCCAAGCAAGCGGAGATCGCTCTTTCAGAACCTTCATTGTCCGAAAATTCGAAACTTTGATAAAACTGAACGATGGAATGAACTCTGGGGTCTGATGCTAAGTTGAAAATTGAAGGCTGAGAGAATTTTAAATTGGATGAAATTATTGATGAGATTTTTGTTTATAGGCCTGATCGCTTTGTTTCTGGATGGTTCTACCCTGCGAGCACAAAAGACACCAGGTGATGAGTTTATCAGAATTTACGCAAATCTTGAGAGGGCTGACAGGGAAAAAGCAGATCAGAACCTGACGGCTTCCAGAGAATTGTATTCTGAATCATTGAGTGATTTGCAGGAAATGCAGACTATGTTTCCTGAGTGGAAGCCTAAAGTAATCACCTATCGTATCCGTTACGCTCAGCAAATGTTGAAGCAGGTGGAAAGCGAACTGGAGGAAATACAGAAACTGGCTTTTGATTCGGCGCAAGCACAGGAAACAGATCCTGAAATCCTGGCGCAGCAGCAGGAGACAGAGGCTTTGAAGAGCAATGTTGAAAGGTTGATTCGTGAAAAACAATTGTTGGAAGCACAATTGCGAGAAGCATTTGCCGCCCGCCCCGCAGCAGTTGAACCCGATCGGTTGCGAATCGCAGAGAGCACGATTCGTTCACTTGAAGCGGAATTAGAAGCCACCCGTATGCGTCTCAAAAAACAAAATGAGACCGCTGATCCTGAGGTTGAAGAAAGCTCGAGCGAACAAACTGATTCAACCCGAGGCGCGGCTGAGAATGAAAATAATTCCGAAAATCCTGAGGAATTAGAGAATCTTCGCGCTCGTCTTGAAGTTTTGGAAGGAATTGAAAAGGAATGGAAGGAGCGACAGGCGTATCTGGAAGGCAGAATCCAAACACTCACAGTCGAGTGGCAAGCTGCAAAAAACAATGAGGAACGTTTGTTGGCGCAACTCAAAATTGTTGATGAACAACCAATTATAAAACCGGACAATGATTCTGGTTTGGTTGCTCTGCAACAAAAATACAGTGCTGTAGAGGAAGAATTAAAAACAGTAAAGGCGCAGTTGCAGCAAAAAGATTCTTTGATTCAATCATTGAGAGATGATCTGGAATCAGAAAAAGACCGACCTGAAGTGATTTCACCTAGCCCTGGTTCAGAGGCACGGGTAGATGAGGAAATTAACCGGCTGAAAGCAAGGCTTGCTGTGTTTGAAGCGGAAAAAGTTCCTTATACAGAGGAAGAATTGAAATTGTTCAGCGTGCCTCAGCCGAATGATCCGATTTTCAAACTGAATTCAAATAAAGCTGGAGACAAGCTGGTTGGCAATACTGCTCCAAGTTCGAAAGTGAATCAAAGGACCTTGCTGGATATTGAGATGGGTAGACGAGACCTGGATGGGGGCAATGAGGAAGGCGCAAAGCAAGCTCTGAGAAGAATTGCACTCAGAGAATTAAAGTGGATCACCGTAGCTGAGTCAGGAATGATGATTTCCAGAACCGAGGATTCAGGATCATTTAAAAGAAGATCAAAAAAAATCTGGTCCGCTGTTACCGATAACGATTTGCGTCGGTTTGGTGAATTATTTACCGAAGCAAGGATCCAGATGAGAGAGGCCAAGTATGATGAGGCCATCAATACTTATCAGGAACTTCTAGAAATACGCGAAGATCCTTTTATCTGGAAAGATCTGAGTATGGCGTACTGGAGTTTGGAACGATATGAATTAGCCGAATCGGCTGCCAGAAAAGGGTTGGCGCTCCAACCTGATCATCCAATGTCATTTTATGCGCTGGGTCTAATCCGAATGAATCAGGAGCGTCCAGAAGCAGCCATTGATTATTTCAGCCAGGCGGTTAGGGGAGATCCTGAGTTTTCTGCTGCCTATGTGGAGTTAGGGCGGAGTTTGTTTATTGCAGGCTATCGACTGGCTGGGGAGAATTCGCTGAGAAAAGCAATTCTGATCGATCCTGGCTCTCCAGCAGCGCATTCAAATCTCGCTGCTGTTTACATTGATCAGGATCCTCCTTTGGCAGCGCTGGCGAATTACCATTACCAGAAGTCCTTGGACCTTGGCGGGCCTCAAAATCTGGTTCTTGAGAATCGGATCGAAATGGAATTGAGTACTGACTAGTAATTAAAGGATCAACAGAGAGAATCAGGATTCCACAGAGCATGCGGCAAATATTAAATACCATCAGTATCGGTACTCGCGGTCGCGGTATTTATGAATTCACATCTGAAGTCAGAAAGATTTTAAGAGACTCAGAAATCAAGGATGGTTTGCTGACGCTGCATGTGAGGCATACCTCCGCTTCATTGTTGATTCAGGAAAATGCCGACCCGACCGTCAGGGTGGATCTGGAAAATTTTTTTGCGCGACTGGTTCCGGATGGGGATCCAGCATACGAGCACGACATGGAGGGGCCGGATGATATGCCGGCGCACATTCGTTCTGCTATTACTCCGGTCAACCTGAGCATTCCCGTGCAGCATGGAGACTTGGCATTAGGGGTTTGGCAGGGTATTTATTTATGGGAACACCGGACCCATCCGCACCGTAGGCAAATCAGTATTCATATTCTGGGAGAGTGATCTGTTCGCTCAATAGGACCGAAAATAAACTCATGACTAATTATCTCAAACGTTCAAATGGTCAGCAGGCAGCGTTTTCTAAACGCTGGATCTCTTGTTTTATCGGATTCACTCTGCTTTGCGCTACGCATGCTGATCAGTCCAGTAACATCTATTTTTCCGGGAAAGAAATTTTTCCGATTGATCCCAGAGTTGGGCTTTTAAATTCGGCAGATCTCGATCAGGACGGGCAGATGGACCTGTTGATCGTCAATAATGATCGTGCGAGAATCAATCTGTTATATAACCAGACGGATCGTTTGGGATCTGAAGAAGAAATGAGTAAAATTCTTGCGGATTGGGAGCCGGACGGCGTGAATTCGCTACCTCCTGATGCCAGGTTCAGAATTGAATCATTGTCTTCAGAGAAGCGGATCGCTTCCTTGGTGGTGAGTGATCTGAATCATGATGGGATCCCGGATATTGCATATTATGGGGCGCCTAAAGAGCTCGTGGCTCAATTCAATCTGGGAGAAGATGGCTGGAGCGCTCCGAAGCTTTTTGAAATAGAAGATGGTTTGTTGAGCCCGAATGCATTGGTTGCTGGGGATTTAAACAATGATGGCAGGCAGGATCTGGCCTTATTGGGAGAATCAGCGATTTATTTAATTTATCAAAATGAGGATGGGAAGTTGGAAGAACCGCAGAAAATTCCTTCTTCTGAAGGAGCTTCTTCTGTGCAAGTCCTGGATTTGAATCTGGATGGGCGGCAGGATTTATTCCTGGTTGACTGGGATAGTTCGTTTCCATTTCGTTTTAGAATTCAGGATAGCGGGGGCGGAGTGGGGCCGGAGTTATTCTTTGAATCTCTACCGATCCGATCCTATTGGGCGTCACAATTCAAAGAAGGATTTCAAGCAGCTGAACTGGTCATGATTGCCAGGAACTCTGGTCGCGCTCAGTACGCTCGCTTTGAGAAATCGGCGAGTCCTGAGATTGGTGGATCCTTAGCGCTTGGAGATTTTGCAGTGACACCACTGAATCCAACCAGCAAGTCCGTTCGAGGCGCGCTTTGGGTGGATTTGAATAATGACTGTCGTACTGATCTGGTTGTAGCGGACCCAGATGGGGGGCAGGTGAAATGTTATTTTCAGGATGAAAGCGGATCTATCTCCACACCTTCGTTGTTTGCCACTCTAACCGGGGTGACGCACATGGCAGCCATGGATTGGGACGGAGACGGATCTGAAAATCTGCTTTTGCTCAGTGAAGATGAGGGGCAGATCGGGGTGACTTCGATGAATGAAGACGGATTGTTGAGCTTTCCCACATTTCTTCCGCTGGGAGGACGTCCCGTCAGTCTGGCGCGTCAATCCATTCAAGTAGACGACAAACCGGGAGCGGCTGCCATTCTGCAAAAGGAAGAAACCGATGAAGACGGAAATTATGAAGTGTACAAGACACTGAAAATCTTTTTTGCGGATGGAAAACATTATGAACTGCGATTGAGTGAACAATTTCAGGCCACTCCAGCTGAGTTATTGGCTCATGATGTTGATCAGGATGGGCTGGAGGATTTGGTGGCTCTGATTCCTTATGAGGACATCCGGGTATTGCGCCAGAAAACTGAAGGAGTTTTTGAAGAAATCACTGTTCCATCTCCTGTAGGCTCCTTGCAACGTCCCTGGGCTGCTGTCGCTGATTTAAACCAGGACGGTAAAGATGAACTGATACTTGGAAGAAAAAACTTCATTCGGTCCCTGGTATTGAAAAATGAAAGCAGCGCTGAGGGTCAACTTGCTGCATGGACATTTCAAGCTCTGGAACAGATCAATGGAGCTGATTCCAGATCAAGAATCGTCTCCGCCGGGTACCTGCCGGATGAAACGGGTGGCAAACTTTTCATGCTGGATGCAGAGCGTAAGACCGTTTCTGTTTGTGGTCGGGACGAATCCGGCAAGTGGGTCATTCTCACCAATTATAAAATGGCGAAAACGGACTTTGATCGCATGGAACCAGTGCGTTTTGGATCCGGCAATTCTGGAGCCAATGCATTCTCTTTCATGAGTTTAAACTCCGTCGCCTGGATTACTTTCAGCAAGGAACGCTGGGAGCTTCAGGAATTAAACGCCTATGAAACTCAGACACGTGAAGGTTTTTTAATGGATGTCGTTTCCGGAGATCTGACCGGAGATGGGTCGGAGGATTTAGTATTTTTGGAAACATCCCGCAATCACCTCGAAGTGGTAACGATCAGTCCGGACAATGAACTGACAGCCAATGTGAAGTGGAAAGTGTTCGAGGAAAACTCTTTTCGTGGACTTCAGAGTGGTCCGGAGCCAAGAGAAGCCAGAGTGGTTGATGTGACTGGGGATGGGTGGAATGACCTGTTAATTCTCGTTCATGATCGAATCATCTTGTATCCGAGAGCGCCGATTCAGTAAGAAATCAAAAAGGACGTGGTGAATCAGGTGATTTCCATTGTGGTCGACTGATTTCACTGAAAAGCATAAATGAAATTACTGGAAGGAAAAAAGGCGTTGGTGACCGGAGCGGGTCGTGGAATTGGGAAAGCGATAGCTTTGAAATTGGCGAGTGAGGGCGCTCATGTTGTCTGTGTTTCCAGAACGCAGGAGAACTCGGATTCAGTGGCAGCAGAAATACAAGCTGCAGGAGGATCCGCTCAGGCGCAAGCTTTGGATGTATCTGATTCGGCTGCAGTCGATAGCTTGGTTGGCGCGTTGGTTAAGGAGCTAGGGGGGATTGATTTCCTGGTCAACAACGCAGGAGTGACCCGGGATGGTTTATTGATGCGGATGAGTGAAGCGGATTGGGACGCCACCTTGAACACCAATTTGAAAGGCGCATTTCTGATGACCAAAGCTTTGACGAGGATGTTTTTGAAGCAGAAATCAGGAGCGATTATCAACGTTGCGTCAGTGATTGGGTTGATCGGGAATGCTGGTCAGGCGAATTATGCTGCGAGTAAAGCCGGTTTGATTGGTTTTACCAAATCCACTGCAAAGGAAATGGCATCGCGTGGAGTGAGAGTGAACGCGATTGCGCCAGGCTTTATTCAAACTGACATGACCGATGCGCTGAAAGACGAAACCAAAGAATCCATTCTTGAGCAGATTCCAATGGGACAATTTGGGACAGCGCAAGACATTGCTGAGGCAGCATTTTTCTTGTGTTCTCCATCCGCTCGTTACATCACTGGACAGACGTTGGTCGTGGATGGTGGAATGGTAATGTAAATTAATTTGACTTGATTCGTAAAAAAAATACGAATCAGGGCTTGACGGGTCTTCCTCACTAACTTAGAGACACACACGAAAATCAAATTTGGAGATACTCATGGCGGATGAAACAACAATTGAATCAAAGGTAAAAAGCATCATTGTCGAACAACTTGGAGTTAAAGAAGATCAGGTGATTCCTGAAGCCAAATTCATTGAGGATTTGGGAGCTGACTCTCTTGACACAGTTGAACTCGTCATGGCTTTGGAAGAAGAATTCGGTATTGAAGTGCCGGATGAAGAGGCTGAAAAACTGCAGAGCGTTGGCGATGTAATCAAATACATCGAAGACGAACAAAAATAACCGACAAGTTCGATATCGAGCATTTCAGGCAGCTGGTTTTTCCAAACCCTGCCTAAATTTATTTATATGAGTGGCAGTTGGGTAGATCGGCGAGTAGTGGTCACAGGACTGGGATTGGTCAGTCCTTTGGGTAGTGATTTGAATGCGTTCTGGGACCGTTTGATTTCGGGGGACTGTGGCATTCGTTCCATCACTCACTTCGATACGTCAGACTACGCCTGCAAAATTGCGGGTGAGGCGCTTGAATTCGATCCAACCCCGGCATTTCCTTCACCGAAGGAATCGCGGCGCACTGATCGATTTACCCAATTCGCTGTGCATGCCGGTTATCTGGCATTGAAAGATTCCGGAATGGATCTGGACCAGTTGGATCGCGACCGTATTGGCGCGTTCATTGGCTCTGGTATTGGTGGGTTGAGCACAACCGAAGCTCAGCACAAGGTTTTGCTAAATAAAGGTCCATCCAGAGTCTCCCCTTTCATGATTCCGATGTTGATTCTCAACATGGGATCCGGGTTATTTTCAATTTATCAAGGGCTGAAAGGACCGAACGTAGCGACCTGTTCAGCCTGTGCGACATCCTCACATGCTTTGGGTGAGGCTTGGAGAACGATTAAAATGGGCGACGCGGATGCCATCTTTGCCGGTGGGTCTGAGGCGGCCATTGTTCCTTTGGGAATATCAGGGTTTGCTTCCATGCGGGCGCTCAGTTTGCGGAACGACGATCCTAAAACCTCATCGCGACCATTTGATAAGGATCGAGACGGATTTGTGATGGGCGAAGGAGGAGCGGTTCTGGTTTTGGAAGAACTGGAGCATGCTAAAAAACGGGGAGCAAAAATTTACTGTGAGATTGCTGGGTACGGCAATACGGCCGATGCCAGTCATCTGACCGCTCCATCTCCGGAAGGTGAGGGGGCTGCACGTTGCATGAAAATGGCGCTACGTTCGGCTGGATTATCCCCTGAGGAATTGGACTATATCAACGCGCATGGGACATCGACACCACAAGGAGACATTTGTGAAACCAAAGCGATCAAGAGTGTATTTGGAGATCGCGCCAAAAAGCTGGCTGTGAGTTCTACGAAAGGAGCTGTTGGGCATATGTTGGGCGCCGCCGGTTCTGTCGAGATGCTGATTTGCGCTAAAGCAATAGAAACTCAAGTAGCGCCGCCAACGATCAATTACACAACACCGGATCCGGAGTGCGATTTAGACTATGTGCCGAATGAGGCCAGGGAGATGCCTATCAAAGTCGCATTGAGTAATTCATTTGGATTTGGGGGGCATAACGCATCGGTTATTGCTCGGAAGTTCGAGGGGTGAAGGTTTGAGAGATGAAGGATGAGGGGTAAAGGCTCTGATTGAACATCTTGGTTGATTGTGAATTATCTTTTAAACCGGAGACCGGTTAATCTGGTCTTCGGTTTTTTCGTCTAAAGTTCGAAATCTCCTCTAAAATCAAGCTTTGGGGTTGGACTTTGGAGCTACATTCAGAAAATTGTCAACTTAGCGGCTTCGATCTGTTGACGTTCAACCGCTGCACGGTATAATTGTTTTACATATTTAGTCATTTGTTAGACATAAATTGTCATTGGCATGAAAATTCTGCTGGTCTAGGGGATGAATTAAAACGCGAAGTTGGTTTGATTTTTATAAAAAACGAATCAGGTTCAAAGAGGGTGTTAAAGCAGAAAAAGCAACGTTTAATAGCTGCAGGAGCCGCTATCGTAAGTCGGAAGCCGAGTCCATCACTCCAAATTAATTTATGAGTCAGTCAACGGAAACCATCGATCGTTTTGTAAAGAAATCCTATGAATACGGGTTTATCACCGACATTGAGGCGGATTCCGTACCGCCGGGTTTGAATGAAGAGGTGATTCGGTTCATTTCAAAAAAGAAGAATGAACCAGAATTCCTGCTGAATTTCAGACTGAAGGCTTACCGTAAATGGCTGGACATGGTTCCTCCTCAATGGCCAAACGTGGAT
>JAUIHU010000082.1 GCA_030432175.1 Verrucomicrobiia bacterium
CGAGTGGTAGATGGCGAAGGCATTGAAGGATCCTTTGCCTTACAGCCACCTGTGGACCTCAATCCCGGTGAAACGGCCTCCATCCTTTTGCATCTCTATTATCCGGACAGTGGGACCCGTCTGGGTTTTGCCAGCAAGCAGCCATTGGGATCCACCAATGCACTGCGCATTTATCGTGACGGATCGTTGCAGTCCTACGATTTCTCCAGTCCACAAATCCCGGTAACCGGGCAATGGTTCTACCACGGGATCACCATCAATACCGGAGAGACCGAAGTTCGGTTTGAGTACACACAAGTTGACAGTGAAACACCCGGCGCGCTCTTTCTGGACGCAGTGGTTGAACCCAGTTCCATTCGACCATTTGTTGAATATACCGGGTCCACATTTGCAGGAGACCTGGATGGCAACGGAAGCGAAATCATTCAATTGGATGCATCAGAAAGCCGATCCAACGTTCGCGATGGAACTGAGGAATTGACATTCACCTGGGAATGGGAAGGTGGATCCGCAACCGGGGTGAATCCGGAAATGACATTTCCAATTGGAGAAACACTCGTCACGCTGACGGCTTTTGACGAAGAAGGGAATGCTCGGAGCGCCGCTTTTCCAGTTAGCATTGGAGCTTACGGCGCCTCGGAAGAATTGCTGAATGGGTTTGTTCATTCCGGATTGGATCCGATTTACATCAGCGGCATGGAGGTGGGTAGTGATTACATCTTTGCATCCAATGGTCGGTCGGGATACCTGGAGTTTCCGCTGAGTGGAGACAAATCCATCACCCTGGTGACCAATGCCAATCCGGATTCCAGCAGCAATTTCATCAGTTTTTATATCGATGGAGTCGCAGTGGATTACCTGTCCAAAGACTTCAGTAGTAATCAATATACCCTGGTTTACCCATTTCAGAATGGGGCTTTGCGAGTGGGAATCCGGCTGAGTTCACAACGTCGACTCTACTCGATAGAAATCGGAGATGCCGCCGGTGTCTCCTTTGATTTTGAAACCTATTTCCCCAACTCAGGGGAAGTCATTGGAGCTGGATTTTACTCCATCTTTGAAACCGATCCGGTCACAGTCGAAGCAGTCCCGGCCGAAGGGTTTTACTTTGATTCATGGCAGGCCAGCAGCGATTCATTCTGGCGGAACTATGATGTCAACTCTCCTGGTCCGTTCGATATCACTCCCACTGAATCATTGAGCGGAAGGGCATTGATTATACCCGAAGATCCAACCATTGCCGGAGCGTTGAACTTGCCGACAGACTCTGCTCGCTACGACGATTCTATAGTTGGCATTTCCTATGAATCTTTTGAAGGGGATCAGTCCGTCCTGGCAGAATCTTTATATATCAGAGGGCAATCTGATCCAGGAGACTACTTATTGTTCTGGACCAAAGCTGTCACACCCGGAGTGGAAGGGGACGGATTTGTGATTACAGAAAACTGGACCCGCAATGTCATGCGTTTTAGTTTTGGAAGCAGGTTATTAGAACCAGAGAATTTGTTTGGAGTGGATCATCCTCGGTTCCTGGTCAACTCGGCTCAGTTCTATAATGATCTGGTTAGTGTGTATTTCTGTGAGAATTTCTTTCAGGGCGATTCGATTCATTACGCGGCGGGTGTGAGCGCTTATTTTGATTCCACCAACGGACCGGGAGTATTGACGGGGCCTGATTTTGATTTCACAGACGGAGTGGGAGTTTTCCACTTTAACACCGTAGAAGAATTGCAAAGCAGCTTTGGAACTGAAGGTTATGCGCTGACGGGATTTGATGTTTCGCTTCCCACCACTGCATTCCCTTCAGCTGTTCCAACGCCAGCAGTGAACGGTTCTTTCAATCTCTATGATCCCGACTCAGGCTATCCGGAAAACATCACCTGGCAGGGATGGAATGCAGCCCCTCAAGGATCGGTCATTCGCGTGAGCATTGTGGATGTGGATGGCGACGACCTGGCCGATGTGATGATCGGGTCCGAGGCTACAACCTATCCACTTCCTGATGAGGATTGTTATATCGGGATCAGTTTTCTGGTTCCGGTGGAGCAGGTGCGCGCTGCGGAGAATGAAAATAATCCGGGAGTAATCACTGAGACGTATGTTGGAAAAACGACATTTATCCGCTCATTCAAACGGCCACGGACTTTTACAGAATGGCAGGCGAAGCATGAAGCTTTTGACCTGGCTCCCTCAGATATTTTAGAGGGGGATCGATTGACTATTGGAGAAAAATACCGTCTTGGCCTCAGCCCAGAACAACCATTCTCCGTCATCGGTGAGTTCAGGAAGCCCGGGCAGTTTGCTGATCCTGAGTGGTTTGTCAGTTTTGATATCGCAGAAGAGACAACGGATTGGCTGTTTCAGGAATCTGAAGATTTGCTGAACTGGCGCACACTGAGGGAGAGTGGCCCTAGAACCAATGTCGATCTCCAATTTGACTGGATTGATGAGGATCTTCTCCGTTTCTCGACTTTTGTTAATTTTGACGAAGAGGCTTTCAGGAAGTTCTATCGAATCCTGCCTAAAGCCCAGTACGGAACCATCACAGGTTTAGGATCTCCCTCAGTCAATCGCGGCGGCGCTGTCAGTCTTTATTTTGATGCGTTGAGTCAGGACATGATGGAGCGCACGGTATTTTCAGTTGGGGGATTGCATGCGCCTGTTATTTCGTATGACATTGAAGCGAAAGAAGTCGTGGTTCAGGTAGCGAATGATCCGGGAACATACGAAGTCAGTTATCTGGATGATTTAGGAACTCACTCTACCGATCAGTTTCTGGAAGTCGTCGCGCCGATATTGGAGCCGGATGTGGATGGGCGTTTCAACGATTTCATCTCTCGACTGGATCACATGGTTCAATCTTTTGAAGCCATCTGGAGCGCTGAAATAATAACCGACATTGAAACCGATGAACAAATCGCCGTTTCTGATGCCAACATTTTCTTTAATGAGATCAGGGATTTGCTGGTAGAGGAGTTCTCCAACCTGGATGAAAATCAAAAGCAGGAGTATTTCTCCTATGTTGGGGACCTGGAACGGTTATTCTATTCGGAAGAACTGGAACCACCCTTTGATCTGGATCTTCTCAACAACAACGGAAGGCAAATCAGAAGTGGCTCCCTGTTCGGAAATCGCAGTCTATTGAATGAAGACTGCATCGGAGGCGCGGATCAATATATTTGGGAACCCAACGCGCATGCCGTCTGGCAGCGACGCACGTTGATTGCGGCCAACAAAATCCTGAATGAAAAGGTATTGGCGCGGACATCCAATGCTTTGCAATTCATTCCGCCAGCCAAAGCCACTCAAAAAGTCATTGGCATTACATCCAAGTTGATTGAAGCAACGACGATCTACCTCAATGTCTATCCGATTAAACTGGAGGCGACCGGTTATCTATTTACCCCACCCGAGCCATTCCTTCGGGAGCATGACTGCACATTCATTGATTTCTACTTTGGAGATTTTCGTATTCCGGAACAAAGTCTTTACAATTGGTTTTGGACTTACGCCCAGACGGTAGACGAATATGTATTAGATACTGAAATCCTGCCAAAATTGTTGAATACTGATTCATTTGGAGGCCGAGCCACTTCCTTGATTGTAAATTCGGGTCTCACTCCATTTGTTTATAAAAAGGGTAGAAAAATCTACGACTCGCTGCAGACAGACAGGCTGAAGACAATTATTGAGGCTTTAAAGCACAAGACGCTTTATGACGTCAGCATCCGACCTCTCGCTCGTGATAAGGATCAGGCGCCTGAGAATGCCATCACTTTCAATCCGAAACCCATGGATTCAATTCCCAATGTATTAAATGGAGATGCTGTTTATGATCGGGAAACCTGGAAGATCACACCTGTCAAACCCGGCAAGGTTGTGATTCCTTTGGAAGTGGTGGATCACCTTTTTACGGATGAAGTGATCGAGCCGGATCTGGATTTCGATTTGGAATTTGATATCTACAACCGGGCTCCCAATGTCATTTCCATTCCAAGCGAAATCTTTGTCGATCCGATTACCTTTGAGGCGGAAGCTCCAATTGAAGTTACCGAACTGGAAGGTGACGAGTTATATTATCGTATCTTTGAAGAGGCGACCAACTTTGAAATCGAAGTGGACCTGGACAGCGATCCACAAATGCTGAGATTGACTCCTACCGAGATTAAACGACTGATCGTGGAGGACAGGGAAGTTCACGTCCCTCAGACAAACGCCAGCTATCCGATTCAGCTCTCAGTAACTTCACTCGCCATTGAAGGGGAGCCTTTTACTGTTCAGTTTCTGGACGAAGTCATGGTGGAGGAAGAAGAACTGGCTGGAAATCCAGGACCGGATGGACGCTATCCGTATCCTTACACCATTGAACCTGAAAAAGCGGAGCAGACGGTTACGATTCGCCTGGATGATGAAGCAAACAGTGTACTGCAGTTTGGCATTGAAGAGCAACCGCTGCACGGGGAGGTGACTCTTTCAGATACCATCGGCGAAAGCACAGTCGCCAACTTCACTCCAAACGAATCCTTCCTGAGCGCTCAGTCGGATCGATTTGTCTTTTGGGTGATTGAGCCGGCATTCCCTGATTTGAAAGTATTGGGATCGGTGACTTTGAGAGCAGAGGAAGATCCGATGGGACCCACCGTCGTATGGAGCCCGGATGCAGAGATCGACATTGACACGGAAACCGTTCCTTTATTCAGAGTTTACGAAACTGAATTCAGTGTGGATTTCAGAGTCGATGATGATTTGGCGAATGATTCGATCCTGATCGAAACTGGTCTTCAGACAGATTTGCCCACTGCAGATGACCAGCGTTGGGATTCTATACTTTCGCCTCCAAATGAACTCACCTGCTCCGCTCCGCTGGAACATATTGACACGCTAAAAGATCTGAATGATCCGGAAAACTGGGTTCAGACCTACACGCTCTGGATGCGGGATCTGGCGGGTAATGTCACACGCGAGTTTTTTGCAGTGGAATACAATTACGTGGTTCCATTCACCTTTCCAGATCCGGACAGCGTCGTATTTGAGGACGGAGGAACCTGGGATTATTCCCTTCCGGAACATCCGGTCTGGAGCGGCAGCGGATATGATCCTGAGCTGGGCGTCCGGTTTAACTTTGACGCTAGCCGCACACCCAACGGAACCATATATGCGGATACTTATTCGGTCTTTTTCCGGAATGGAAACGGCAGCGAAGAGTCATGGCTGGAGTTGACCTGGTTGGATGCCTTTTACGAACCGGTGTTGACCTTTGGCGGTCCAATCAACTGGTTCATAGATCGTGGGTACGGAGCCAAGTACATTCTGGAACGGACTGAGGAAGTAGAATTTCTGAGGGTACGTATTACGGACGTTCCAACGTTTTAATGAGAGGGGGTCAGTCAAAGAATTTTGACATTAATTTCAGGTATAACTGAGTTGTTTTGATTCTTTGACTGATTTCTTCGAGGCGGAGTAGCTTTTTCTATCGAAAAATTGTATCTGAAGTACTAACTATGATGATCCGGGATTTTCCTGGGATGTCGTTTGTCGCCATTCCTTGACGCTCCTAATCATTATGGCATTTCCTGTTTTTCAAAATCCATTCGATTGGACGACCCAATATTGGAATATTTTGTTGGGCAGAAGGGTTCATGCTGATTCAGATAAATGGTTGATCGGGCCAGTTGGCAAGGTGGGTGAAACAGCTGAAGATTTCATATCCAGATTAGCTGAAGAACATGATCTTGAGGTCAGGAGGAGTGTGCCAGGATCAGGCTTGATTGATGATTTTGGTCCAATGATGGATTCCATACATCCAGAAATTAGATCATTTTATCATCACACCGTTGACTACCACCTGGATGTTTGGACTGAGTGGAAGCCGGTTTTTGGAAGCTTTGGCTGGTTGATCAGTCGGTTATTCAGCAGGCGCATTCAGCAATTGAATCTCCCTCAAAGCTCTCTGGAAACTGCCTCTGGAATTAAAAGCGAGATCATCAGTTTGGTGAATAGTAATAACCAAACTATTTATCGCATTTGGTACAGAAGTCTTAAGAAAACGAACGAGGTTGTATTTTACGGAATCTACTCCGATTGTGTTATTCCTTCCGGAGATTTCTGTATTAAAACAATTTTTCCTTTGCCACAAGGGAGCGCAACAGTGATTTTTTCGATGAATCCAGATTCTCAAGGACATCTGGAACTGACTTCCTCAGGGGAGTCTTATAACGATTCAGGTTTCTACTTTCTAGTCAATGATGGCAAACGTCAGCTCTGGAAGCATTATATTAAAGGATTTCATGAAAAAATCTATTTGTACATAGATGATGAAAATGTACTCAGAGCAGATCATACGATGACGTTGTGGGGGTGGAGGATTTATTCTTTGCATTACAAAATGATGCGTAAACAAGGAACTGTTGTTTAGGTCATTTTGTAATTTCTCCACGAATGTGTATTGCAGGATATGAAAATTTTTACATTTCATTTAGTGAGTCCCAGTATTTTAACAGCAGTAAAAACGCTGATATACCCACCATGTCCGCAGCAAGTTCCTGGATTGGTTCACGCTGAGTGTATGAATGAAATGGTTTTGGGATCTCCAATTTTTTCACCCAAAAGATTGCAGATCAGACGACTAGCCATGTTTGCGGCCTGGGAAAGTCAGCAGGCCATCGATAGCTTTCTTGACTCCACTCATATCGGAGAAGCTTTTCGAACTGGCTGGCATATAAGAATGGAGTTTCTACGAAGGTGGGGAACGATCGAAGAATTTAAGGAATTGCCAGAAGTTGCTGGAGAAGTGGAACCAACCGCTCCAGTTGCAGCCGTCACTCTGGCGAGAATGAAGCTTAGAGAAGTTCCACGATTTATCCGTTGGGGGCGGCCCGTGGAGGAGCTGGTTAGGGATCATCCCGGGAAAACGTTTGCAACGGCAGCTATGAGACTTCCCAGAACCGTTTCTACATTTTCAATATGGAAAACCAGGAAAGAAATGGAGGAAATGACTTATGGGCATAGCTCGGTTCAGCGTCCGGAACGGCATGCGGTAGCCATGAAAGAAAGAGAAAGGAAAGATTTTCATTTTGAATTCACAACTTTGCGATTCAAACCTATTGGAGAGTTCGGATCTCTTCGGGAGCGGTGAACTATCATCAGTAAAACAATAGCCCCAAATCACGTTATACTTCCTCGCGGGAATAGATTTTATCGGGGTGTTGAAGAGCCTCAATAGCCAGGTAATAATCTTCCATATCTTCCAGATGCTCCAATATGGCTTGCCTGATAGAAAATGTTCTAGTTCTAACCGTTTTTTGGGCTAATACTTCGAGCCGTTTTTCTATTTCTGGATCTAGCCGAATGGCAAGCATGATAGTTAAATATTGGAGTTATATACTTGTATAGCAAGAGAGAAACATTCCTTCTATACTGGGTGTGATTAAATTCGGGTGGCACAAAAATATGCCTGCGCCGCCTTCATTACCGCGATTTCATTGCCTTCTCAAGCTGCTTTAATAGCTCATTCTTAGCGCTGTCTGCGTATTGAGCGATCAGCTTTCCCCATTCATCCTTTTGGGTCTGCTGAATAAACTCGATGAGCACATCCGTGTCGAGCGCCAGTTTGCGGTCAAAGTCATTGGGTTGTCGCTCCTGATAGCCGAGTGTGTCACAAAGCTGCTGAACTAAATGGTCTTCCAGGACGATTTCTTTGTGAATATTGGTCTTTTTAGCGCTCATTGGCTCCCTTCGATCAAAACCCGATCAACAAATTCCAATTCAATTAAGTTGTTCATGTTTAGCGTGTTATGACTTCAGCGCTTGTCTTTTGAGGCATAGAATCAAAACCCGATCAACAAGTTTCAACGGAATCAGGCCCAGATAGGCACATAGCCAGCACGAGGGTTCTCCTGGTTTTGTGGTTTGATCAAACCTTGATTCAGGGCCGATTTGATAACTTTAGACGCCTGTGCCCTGTTATGCTGTTCGATCCCCAATCGCTCACAAAGCGTTGCGTTCTTCATGGGGTCTTGACTCAAATAGCGAATTACCGAGTGCTGATAGCAGGCTCGTAGACGCTCTTCTGATGTCATCTCCGCAAAGCTACGTGGCGCAAATAAAAACGCACGGGTTGCCTCTTCCTCCGCCCGAAAATCAGGTGGAGGCAAATGATAAAGCTCAATATTTATGATCACTTTGTCGATCCCAGTCCCCTGCTCCTCACATAAGCGCATTCTTCGCATGAGCGCAGCAAGCGCTTCGTTTCTTGAGCGCGGAGGGGTGTCAATGAATCGCTCGACCCGAACCAAAGGTATCCCCGGATTGGTAATTTCCATTCGATCCGCAAACAATTCGATCAATGGCCCTGCGCCGCGAATCGTCATGTCCTGGTGAATGAGGGCGTTGGCGATCAACTCACGTATGGCTATTGCTGGATAAAGTGGAGTCTCTTTCCTGAAGGCTTTACCGATGTGTTCATTCTTCGGTAACAACCCGTGGATGTAATCAATCAACGTTTTGAAACCATTCGCATAGCCTCTCCCACTGTCGAAGCGATGAATCACCTGATCGGCCCGACTCTTTCCTTTATAGGCGACAAAACGAACAGCCTTGCGGTTGATCGCTGAGTTGAATGCATGGATGTCTTGAGCGAAGAGGATGGCTCCGAGGTGGGTAATATTCCAGCGCTTGCCCACATCTTTCACGATGATTTGATCTGCTTCCAGGCGCTCGAAAATACCATTCCGATTGTCAGGAAGCGGTTTTTGCGTGAGTTCAAAATAGCTGACATAATCAATTTTCGTCAGTACCTCATCACCTGTCTGAAACTGTGCAGCGACTCCGCTCTCCCATGCATAAGGCTGAAGTTTCGACCAAAGCGCCCTTAGCCGTTCGGGAAAGTCGGATAGCTTGGGCGTGGCGCTGCCGATTCGGATGTAGGCCGTCTTCTCGAATTCGACTGGGCTGGATGTCGCGGCAGGGATTTCCAGTAAAATCAAGCGGCCTTCCGGATGATCCACTTGTTTGAACTCAAAGCTCACACTGGGACGAAGATTCTTCGCAAGCCAGAATTCAAACGGTTGGCCTTTCACTTTTTTCGAGGCTGGCGAAAAATCTGAGCCTATCGGCGCATGACTGCCATCCTCGATCCCCCAAACCAAATAGGCAAAATGCTGATCATGCAACCGTGCCGCATTTGAAAGAGCGGACACGTATTTTCCAATCATTTCAGGGTCTTCGTTGTTATGCTTGAACTCGACCCACTGCGTCTCATCCGGGAGGCCTCGCAGCTCCTCAATTAAAGCTAATGTTCGGGGATCAGCGCTCATGGAGTCCTCTTTTTGAGTTGGTTTCGGATAACTTCTAAGCGTCTTAGCATGTCATCGTAAGTCATGATTTCTAAGACGTGGCGATACTTTCTTCGTATCACCTCAAAATCACTGCGCTGATCCTCAGTAAGGTCTTTGTCGCGCCCCATAATGATCATACCGCTCGGGTTCACGACTTTGATAGCGACACCATCAGGAAGCTGGTCGCGATAGCGTTCATTCAATTTTTTCTCTCCCTGCTGCCCCCAGCGGTTCAGGTGATAGAGGTATTTTTCGAGCTGCATAACCGTGCCGTTCAGTTCACGCATGGGAACGTGATTATCGCGGTAAAGGTTCTTCGTAACAATGCACTCCGCGAAGGGTTTCTTCAGCTCGACAGCATCCACGTAGCCGGATGCATCGACTAGCATGAAGTCGATATAACGATCTTTACCTGCCAGACTATCTTTCACCGGAGCCTCGGGAATGGCATGCACGTATTTCGGATACAGTAGCTGAATGATCTGAATAATCTCAACCTGCCATTGCGTTTCGGTGTAGCCTTCGGCCTGCGCAAGCATATCCTTCAGTTTCTCTAGCAGGTCGGAGTATTTCTCGGCTTCATAATCGGAAAAGACGTCCAAGGGCTGAAAACCTTGTCGGGATTGCTTACGCTCCATGTAGGAACGATACTTCTCCTCAAAATCTTCCTCATGCGGCAGGTAGTTTCGTATAATGCCGCTCACTCTGGCGTTGGCATACTTCTTCAGTTCCCAAGTTGTCGGGAACTGGTCGAGCATCTCCTCAAACACTGGATTAGGCAGCGCCTCGACACGATCACCGCCGACCCAAAGCTCTTCAAAGCCGTAAATGTTGAAACCTCTGAAAATCGCCAGATTGGTGACTGCAACAAACGTCTTACGCTTGAAGGTCAGCGACTGGTGCATGAATAGATCATATTCGATGCGAAGAAAACGCCTGTCCATTCGGTAGTATTCGCCTTCGAGCTGACCGACGATGAAGCGATAGCTGGTATCCATGGCATAATCGCCATCATCAATGTCCGTTCGGTAAATCTCTTTCCGGACAAAGAATGTTCGGCCCGAAAGAGGAATGTCGTCATCCAGTTTTAATGGTTCCACAAGCCACGCCTCATCGCGCTGCTCAGGCTGATAGCGCATGACCAGTTTGTCTTCGTACCTTGTGAAATCAATCATGCGCTACGCCTCCATTTCTTTAGCAATTGCATCTAATTTTGCATCTGAATGCCCTCGGCGGCTCCATTCGTTGACGTCGATTTGTCCGGTTACTGCTGCAGTGATTAAGGCGGATCGGAATTTGCGTAGGCGATCGATGGACTTATTTACGCGTTCAACAAGTTTGTTGCATGACGCCAATGATGAAGAACACTGCATAGCATGCTTCCTTTGAAGCTCAATAGGAACAAACTCAAATCGAAATCCATTGAAGTGTCAAAGATTTTCGAGAAGTCAGCATATTCTCCATCGCCATTGAGCATCTCCGCATAAATCTTCACAATCTCATGGCGAGCGGTCTCCGGCGCCTCGCGACGTTTCGATCCAAGGCTTTTCCGCATCGATTGCCAGAAGCGTTCACTACTGGCATCAATCAATTGGACCTTATTACGACGGCGCTTCGGTTTCCGATTATTCAGCAGCCAGACATAGGTTTGAATGCCCGTGTTGTAAAAAAGATCAGTCGGCAATGCGACAATGGCTTCAACCAAGTCTTTCTCAAACATCCAGCGTCGGATTTCACTCTCACCAGAACCTGCTCCACCCGTGAAGAGAGGTGAACCGTTCATGACGATGCCCACGCGACTGCCGTTTTCGTCATCTCGCATCTTGGAAATCATGTGCAGCAAGAAAAGAAG